>NZ_JBEYHT010000012.1:0-156341 GCF_040635425.1 Streptomyces laurentii
CTGCACTGGTCACGCTTCCGCAGACGCAGCCAGGCCCGAGCCCGACGCTCCCACTACAAACGCCGAGGCCACACACCCCAGATGCGGTTGCAGTACTAGGACCAAGGACTGATCCACACCTGTCGCACCTACCCTTAAGCTGCACTTGCATATAGGTTGCAATAAGCATTCAGTCAGTCGAAGGGCTGGGCACCATGGCCGTCTACACGCTCCCGGAACTGCCGTACGACTACGCGGCACTGGAACCGGTGATCAACCCGCAGATCATCGAGTTGCACCACGACAAGCACCACGCCGCCTACGTCAAGGGCGCGAACGACACCCTGGAGCAGCTGGCGGAAGCCCGCGACAAGGAGCAGTGGGCGTCCCTCAACGGGCTGGAGAAGAACCTGGCGTTCCACCTCTCCGGCCACATCCTCCACTCCATCTACTGGAACAACATGAACAGCCCGAAGGACGGGGGCGGCGGCGAGCCGCTGGCAGCCGACGGCGTCGGTGAGCTCGCGGACGCGATCACCGAGTCCTTCGGCTCCTTCGCCGGGTTCAAGAACCAGCTGACCAAGGCCGCCGCGACCACCCAGGGTTCCGGCTGGGGCGTCCTCGCCTACGAGCCGGTCAGCGGCCGTCTGATCGTCGAGCAGGTCTACGACCACCAGGGCAACGTGGGCCAGGGCTCGGTACCGGTCCTGGTCTTCGACGCCTGGGAGCACGCCTTCTACCTCCAGTACAAGAACCAGAAGGTCGACTTCATCGAGGCCATGTGGCAGGTCGTGAACTGGCAGGACGTCAGCCGGCGTTACCAGGCGGCCAAGGCCTCGGTGCCGCTGATCTCCTTCTGAACCGCCTCCCGGCAGGGGCCCGGCGCCGGGCCCCTGCCGGGGACACGACGTCCTGCTCGTGATCGTCTTTTCACCCTTCACCGGGCAGGCGGTGAAAGGAGGAAACCCCCGTGATGACGTGAATCACGGGGGTTCCTCTGTGGCCGGCCGGCCGCCGGCCGCCGGGGCTACTCGAAGCTCGGCGCAGCCGTGCGGGTGCGCTTGATCTCGTAGAAGCCGGGGGTCGACGCCACCAGCAGGGTGCCGTCCCACAGCCGGGCCGCCGCGTCGCCGCGCGGGGTCGGGGTGACGACCGGGCCGAAGAAGGCGACCTCCTCGCCGTCGGCGCCGGGCACCGAGATGACCGGGGTGCCGACCTCCTGGCCCACCTTGTCGATGCCCTCCTTGTGGGAGGCGCGCAGCTCCTTGTCGTACGTGTCCTTGTCGGCGTACTCGATGAGCTCGGCCGGCAGGCCGACGTCCGCCAGCGCGCCCTCGATGGCCTCGCGGGTCGGGCCCTCGCCGTTGACGTGGAAGCGGGTGCCGAGCGCGGTGTAGAGCGGGCCGACGACCTCGTCGCCGTGCAGCTCCCGGGCGGCGATGACGACCCGCACCGGGCCCCACGCCTGGGTCTCCATCATCTCGCGGTACTGCGGGGGCATGTCGTCGAGCTTGTCCTCGTTGAGGACGGCGAGGCTCATGACCTTCCAGCGCACGTGGACGGGGCGGACCTTCTCCACCTCCAGCATCCAGCGGGAGGTCAGCCAGGCCCACGGGCACAGCGGGTCGAAGAAGAATTCGGCGGTGGTCGCGTTCTCGGACATGCGTCTCCTCAAAGGCGGTCGGCGGCGGCGGTGCGGCGGTGTGCCCGACCTGACGGAACGCCGCCGCGCCCGGCCGCATTCCCGGTGCCCGCCTTCTGGCCACGCGGGACGCATGGCAGGATCGGTCCTGTTTCGAACGCACGACGAAGGAGTGCCGGTGCCCGGTGAGAATCTGACCCGCGACGAGGCCCAGGCGCGCGCCGGGCTGCTGTCCGTCGACGGATACGAGGTCGCCCTCGACCTGCGTTCGGCGGTCGGCGAGTCCGCGCGGGACGTCCGTACCTTCCGTTCGGTGACGACGCTGCGGTTCCGTCGTACGGGTGAAGGCGACTCCACCTTCGTCGACCTGATCGCGCCCTCCGTGGACGCGGTCACCCTCAACGGCCGCGCCCTCGACCCGGCGGTCGTCTTCGACGGCACCCGGATCGCGCTCGACGGCCTCGCCGACGAGAACGTGCTGGTCGTCGATGCCCAGTGCGCCTACAGCCGCACCGGCGAGGGCATGCACCGCTTCGTCGACCCGGAGGACGGCGAGGTCTACCTCTACACGCAGTACGAGCCGGCCGACGCCCGCCGGGTGTTCGCCAACTTCGAGCAGCCCGACCTCAAGGCCCCGTACCGCTTCGAGGTGACCGCGCCCGAGGGCTGGACGGTCTGGTCGAACGGCGCGGGCGAGCAGGGCGCCGACGGCGTGTGGCGGTTCGCCGAGACGGCGCCGATCTCCACGTACATCACCTGTGTGGTGGCCGGTCCGTACCACTACGTCACGGACTCCTACACGCGCGTGCTCGGCGACGGCACCGAGCTGGAGATCCCGCTCGGCGCGATGTGCCGCAAGGGTCTCGCGAAGCACTTCGACGCGGACGACGTCTTCCTGGTCACCAAGCAGGGTCTCGACTTCTTCCACGAGAACTTCGACTACCCGTACCCCTTCGGCAAGTACGACCAGGCCTTCGTCCCCGAGTACAACCTCGGCGCGATGGAGAACCCGGGCATCGTCACCTTCCGCGAGGAGTACATCTACCGCGGCAAGGTCACGCAGGCGGCGTACGAGCGCCGGGCCAACGTGATCCTGCACGAGATGGCCCACATGTGGTTCGGCGACCTGGTCACCATGGTGTGGTGGGACGACCTGTGGCTGAAGGAGTCGTTCGCCGACTTCATGGGCTCCTTCTCGCTGGCCGAGGCCACCCGCTTCACCAACAGCTGGGTGACCTTCGCCAACAACCGCAAGGCGTGGGCGTACCGGGCCGACCAGCTGCCGTCCACCCACCCGATCACGGCCGACATCCGTGACCTGGAGGACGCCAAGCTCAACTTCGACGGCATCACGTACGCCAAGGGCGCCTCGGTGCTCAAGCAGCTCGTGGCCTATGCCGGACGGGACGCGTTCCTGGAGGGCGCGCGCCGCTACTTCAAGCGCCACGCGTACGGCAACACCCGCCTCGCCGACCTGCTGACCGTCCTGGAGGAGACCTCCGGCCGGGACATGAAGGCCTGGTCGAAGTCCTGGCTGCAGACCTCGGGCGTCAACTCCCTCACCCCCGCCGTCACCTATGACGCCGAGGGCCGGATCACCGAGCTCGCCGTCCTCCAGGAGGGCGACGAGCTGCGCCCGCACCGCGCCGCCGTGGGCCTGTACCGGCTGACCGACGGCGCTCTCGTGCGTTACGCGCGCGCGGAGGCCGACGTCACCGGCGCCCGTACGGTGGTGGCCGAGCTGGCCGGTGCCGAGCGGCCCGACCTGGTCCTGGTCAACGACGACGACCTCACCTACTGCAAGGTCCGCTTCGACGAGGAGTCGCTGGCCACCCTGCGCGGCCACCTCGGCGACATCACCGACCCGCTGGCCCGCGCGCTGTGCTGGTCGGCGCTGTGGAACCTGACCCGCGACGGCCTGATGCCGGCCCGCGACTTCGTGCGCGTGGTGCTGGAGTTCGCGGGCCGCGAGACCGACATCGGCGTCCTGCAGATGGTGCACGCCTGGGCGCAGAGCGCCGTCACCCACTACGCCGCGCCGGAGTGGCGCGCCGAGGGCGGGCGGCTGCTCGCCGAGGGCGGGCTGCGCGAGCTGCGGACCGCCGCGCCGGGCAGCGAGCACCAGCTGACCTGGGCGCGCTTCCTGGCCGCCGTGGCCGGGTCGGACGCCGACTTCCAGCTCCTGGAGGGGCTGCTCGACGGCTCGGCCGCGATCGACGGCCTGGAGGTGGACCAGGAGCTGCGCTGGGCGTTCCTGGAACCGCTGGCCACGCACGGGCGGGCCGACGAGGACCGGATCGGCGCGGAGCTGGCCCTGGACGACACGGCGACCGGCAAGCGGCACCAGGTGCGCTGCCTGGCCGCCCGCCCGTCGAAGGCCGTCAAGGCGCAGGCGTGGGCGCAGGTCGTGGAGTCGGACCAGCTCTCCAACGCGCTGGTGGAGGCGACGATCGCCGGCTTCACGCGGCCCTCGCAGCGCGAGCTGATCGCGCCGTACGCGGAGAAGTACTTCGCGGTCATCGAGCGCATCTGGGCGGAGCGGTCCATCCAGATCGGCATGGACGTGGTGCGCGGCCTGTTCCCGGGGCTCCAGGACCGGCCCGAGACCATGGCGGCGACGGACGCGTGGCTCGCGGAGCACGCGGACGCGGCGCCCGCGCTGCGCCGGCTCGTCCTGGAGGCGCGCGACGACCTGGCGCGCGCCCTGCGGGCGCAGGAGTGCGACGCGCGCGCGGTGTGAGGACGCGCGGTGTCCCTACGCGCGCGTGGTCGCGCCGTAGTGGCATATGACGTGTGAGAGCGGCCCCTGGCGAAGGTTTGTCCGTCAGGGGCCGTTCTATGTCGGCACTCGAACGCCTTTTCTTTAGGGCGGAGTTGTCCGGATTGGGCAACGAATAGGAAACGACGGTTACCCCTCCGGCCTATGACGGAAGACCGTCGTCATGAACTACGACATCCCCACCGGCACGGAGACCGGCATGGACCGGTTCCGGGCGGCCGTCCGTCACGTCCGCGGCGAGGCGATGCTCACCGGGCTCGCCGCCCTGTCCCTGCACCGACTCGCCACCGCTCCCCCGCCTGACCTGGTCGAACGGGTCGACGTGCTCGTCCCGCGCACCCGGCGGCCGCGCTCCACCGACCGGATCCGGGTGGTGCGCACGGCCCGGCCGCCGCTGCCGGTCGAGATCGACGGGCTGCCGGTGGCGCCGGTGGAACGGGCGCTCGCCGACGCGGTGGCCGAACCGGCCGACGCGGCCACGGCGCGTCGGCTGCTCACCGAGGCGGTCGGCGGCGGCTACTGCGAACCGGGGGTGGTGGTACGGGAGCTGAGCCGGGCCCGGCTGCTCGGCCGGCCGCACGTGGCGGACGCCGTGGACGCGCTGCTCACCGAGGGCCGGGCCGTCGCCGAGCGGCGGCTGTACGCGATGGTGCGCGGCTGCGGGCTGCCGGAGCCGCTGTGGAACGTGGACCTGCGGCTGCCGGGCGGCCCGCACCTGGGTGCCCTGGACGCCTACTGGCCGGTGCAGGCCGTGGCGGTCGAGCTGGACACCCGGGCGGCCCGGCGGGACGAGGACGCCCTGGACACCGCGTACACCCGCAAGCGCGAGCATCTGGAGCGGCTGGGCATCACGGTCGTCCGGCTCGGACCGCGGGGGCTGCGCGAGGCGAGGGACCAGCAGGCGACCGTGGTCCGTACGGCCCTGATGGCCGCGGCGGACCGGCCGCCGGCCGCCCACGTGGTCGTCCTGCCCCGCTGACCGGCCGACGTGTCAGTTCTTCACGCCGAAGGCGGCGAGCGAGTCGGCCATGGTGGCCTTGGCGGTCTTCGCGGCCTTGTCGGGCTTGGCGTTCGTACCGCAGAACTCGGCCTCGACCGGGGCGCCGATGTCGCCCGTCCAGTCGGCGTTGAAGTTGGCCGCGAGCGAGTGCCGGCCGTCCTCGGTGACCCGGGCCTCGGTGTGGGAGCCGTGGATGCCGCCGCTGTGGCCCCAGACGACGGTGCCGCAGCTCAGTTCCGTGCGCATGAGCCCGAGGCCGTAGCGGTCCTTCGGGCTCAGTTCGGTGGCGACCGTGTCCTTCATCTCCTTCAGCGCGGCGGGCGGCAGCAGCCGGCCGGTGAGCAGGGCGCGGTAGAACGTCTGGAGGTCGCCGGCGCTGGAGATCACCTCGCCCGCCGCCCCGGCGATGCTCGGGTTCAGCTCGCTCACCTCGTAGGTCGGGCCGTCGGTCTTCTCGCTGAGCTTGGAGTACGCCCCGGAGTGCGGCCCCGGCATCCGGGGATCGGTGCCGGGAACACGGGTGGCACGCAGCCCGAGCGGCTTGATGATCCGCTGTTCGACCTCGTTCTCGTACGTGTGGCCGGTCACCTTCTCGATGATCATGCCGGCCAGCACGAAGTTGGTGTTCGAGTAGTTCCAGTCCGTCCCGGGGGCGAAGTCGGGCTTGTGGCGCATCGCGACGGCGACGAGCTGCTCGTCGGTCCAGGTGTCGTAGCGGCTCTCGAGGAATCCCGGGCCGAAGACCTGCTTCTGGAAGCCCTTGTCGGCGGTGTAGCTGTAGACGCCGCTGGTGTGGTCGAGCAGCTGGCGCACCGTCACCTTGCGCCCGTCGTTGCCCTGCCCGCGGACGACCCCGGGCAGCCACTTCTCCACCGTGTCGTCGAGGTCGATCCGGCCCTCGGCCTGGAGCTGGAGCAGCACGGTGGCGGTGAAGGTCTTGGTGAGGGAGCCGACCCGGAAGCGGTCGTCGGCCCCGCGCTCGCCCGCGGTGCCGGCCCAGCGGCCCTTGCCGTCGCGGGCCGCCGCGAGCGCTCCGGGCACGCCCTCGGCGACGGCCGTGTCCAGGGACTGCTGGGTGGCCGCGTGCGCCGCCGGGGCGGGCCGGGCGGGCGTCGGCGCCGCGGCCATGGCCGGGACGGCGAGCGCGGTGGTGGCGAGGCCGGCCGCGAGGGCGGCGGCGACGGCGGTACGGAGGACGCGGACGGCGTGCATACGGGCTCCCGTGATCGTGGGTGATCGGGCGATCAGTGGTGCTCGCTGGGACAGGACCACGGGAAGGCGTACGGGGTTGAGGACGTTCGCGACGGTTGAGCCGTTTTCAGCCGTTCGCCGGATCGGAGAGCGGGGAATGGCCCAGCGGCGGCCGGTCGCGCCAGAGCTGGAGGCCGACGTCGACGAGCGCGACCCGGTCGAGGGCGGGCACCGCGTCGAGCGGGTGCCAGGCGGCGAGGTCGGTGGAACCGTTCGTCTCGGGCCGCAGCTCGCCGCCGGTGATCCGCGCCTCGTACACGATGCGCAGCCCCTGCCAGTCCCCGGCGGCGCCGAGCCGGCGCGGCCACGAGCGGCGGATGGAGTCGATGCCGAGCAGCGTGGTGGGCTCGGCCGCGTACCCGGTCTCCTCCTCGACCTCGCGCACGACGGTCTCGACCGGATCCTCGCCATGGTCCATGCCGCCGCCAGGCAGCGTCCACCGCTTGACCCCGTGGGGTGCCACCCAGCGGGCCAGGAGTATCGCCCCGTCACGTACGCACACGGCGTAGGCCGCCACCCGCAACTCGGTTCTCATCCACCGAGGTTAGGGCCCTGTCGCCCCTGGCGTGAGGTGATCGCCGACCCTCACGGACCCGGCCGGCACCACCCGCGGGGCACCTTCGGAACCCCGCACTCCGGACCTACGTCAGGCCGGCCCGACGCCGCCGTCGCGGACACGGCCCTTCGCTGGGCGCTGACGGTGGCGTGTCGACCGTTTCCCGCCTCCCAGCCGGGAAAGAGCGGACCCCGTCCTCCGAGCACCCAGGCGGCCGGACCGGGCCGCCGGCTCCGCGCACGGCTGCGGCGGCTGCCCCGCCGTGCCGGGGACGTCCGCTCCTTGGACAATGGATTGGACAAGCGATACGGGGACATACGCATCATGGAAGCGGCATCACCCGCATCACCTGCACATCCCTACGGAGGAGTCCCCGTGAAGGTCGGAATCGTCGGAGCCACCGGTCAGGTCGGCACAGTCATGCGCAGGATCCTGGCCGAGCGCGATTTCCCGGTCACGGAGCTGCGGCTCTTCGCGTCCGCCCGCTCCGCCGGCACGGTCCTGGACGGCGTCACCGTCGAGGACGCCGGCACCGCCGACTACACGGGTCTGGACATCGTGCTGTTCTCGGCCGGCGGCGCCACCTCCAAGGCGCTGGCCGAGAAGGTCGCCGCGCAGGGCGCGGTCGTGATCGACAACTCCTCCGCCTGGCGCCGCGACCCCGAGGTCCCGCTGGTGGTGTCCGAGGTGAACCCGCACGCGATCAAGGACCGCCCCAAGGGCATCATCGCCAACCCGAACTGCACCACCATGGCCGCCATGCCGGTGCTCAAGCCGCTGCACCAGGAGGCGGAGCTCACCGCCCTGGTCGCCACCACCTACCAGGCCGTCTCCGGCTCCGGCCTGGCCGGTGTCGCCGAGCTGGACGGCCAGGTCAAGGCCGTCGCCGAGCGGGCGGCCGAGCTGACCCACGACGGCGAGGCCGTGGCCTTCCCGGAGCCCGGCGTCTACCGCCGCCCGATCGCCTTCAACGTGCTCCCGCTCGCCGGCAGCCTGGTCGACGACGGCTCGCACGAGACCGACGAGGAGCAGAAGCTCCGCAACGAGTCCCGCAAGATCCTGGAGATCCCGGAGCTCAAGGTCTCCGGCACCTGCGTGCGCGTCCCGGTCTTCTCCGGCCACTCGCTCCAGGTCAACGCCCGCTTCGCGCGTCCGATCAGCGTCGAGCGCGCCTACGAGCTGCTGCGGGACGCCGAGGGCGTCGAGCTGTCCGAGATCCCGACCCCGCTGCAGGCGGCCGGCAAGGACTCCTCGTACGTGGGCCGCATCCGGGTCGACGAGACCGTGGAGAACGGCCTGGCGCTGTTCGTCTCCAACGACAACCTGCGCAAGGGCGCGGCGCTCAACGCCGTGCAGATCGCGGAGCTGGTCGCGGCCGAGCTGAAGGGCTGACGCCGGCCGGAGGCACGAAGGGCGGCCACCCCCGTCGGGGTGGCCGCCCTTTCGCGTTCCCGCGTTCCCGCGTACGCGCGCGTCCGCTCCCCCGCACACCCTGCGTGTTCGCCCTGGGAAATGTTCCGTGCGCCCCCGGTCGGCCCCGTGGAAGGATGGGCCAAACATCACGAAACCGAGGAGTTGACCGGGTGCCTGGCACAAACCTGACCCGTGAAGAGGCGCAGCAGCGGGCGAAGCTGCTGACCGTGGACGCGTACGAGGTCGACCTCGACCTCACCGGTGCGCGGGAGGGCGGCACCTACCGGTCCGTCACCACCGTCCGTTTCGATTCCGCCGAGGCCGGCGCCGAGACGTTCATCGATCTCGTCGCCCCCGCCGTTCACGAGGTGGTGCTCAATGGGCACTCCCTCGACGTGGCCGCCGTCTTCCGGGACTCCCGGATCGCGCTCGCGCACCTCAAGCAGGGCGCCAACGAGCTGACGGTCGTCGCCGACTGCGCGTACACCAACACCGGTGAGGGCCTGCACCGTTTCGTCGACCCGGTCGACGGCGAGGTGTACCTGTACACGCAGTTCGAGGTGCCGGACGCCCGCCGCGTCTTCGCCTCCTTCGAGCAGCCCGACCTGAAGGCGACCTTCCGGTTCACCGTGAAGGCGCCCGAGGGCTGGACCGTGAACTCCAACAGCCCGACGCCGGAGCCGAAGGACGGCGTGTGGGAGTTCGCGCCGACGCCGCGCATCTCCACGTACATCACGGCCCTGATCGCCGGCCCGTACCACTCGGTGCACTCCACCTACGAGGGCAAGAACGGCCAGGTCGTGCCGCTGGGCATCTACTGCCGCCCGTCGCTGGCCGAGTACCTCGACGCCGACCACATCTTCGACGTCACCCGGCAGGGCTTCGACTGGTTCCAGGAGAAGTTCGACTACGACTACCCGTTCGCCAAGTACGACCAGCTCTTCGTGCCGGAGTTCAACGCGGGCGCGATGGAGAACGCGGGCGCGGTGACCATCCGCGACCAGTACGTGTTCCGCTCGAAGGTGACGGACGCGGCGTACGAGCGCCGTGCCGAGACGATCCTGCACGAGCTGGCGCACATGTGGTTCGGCGACCTGGTCACCATGGAGTGGTGGAACGACCTGTGGCTGAACGAGTCGTTCGCCACCTTCACCTCGGTCGCCTGCCAGGCCTCCGTCGAGGGCACCCGCTGGCCCAACGCCTGGACCACCTTCGCCAACGCGGAGAAGACCTGGGCCTACCGCCAGGACCAGCTGCCCTCCACGCACCCGATCATGGCGGACATCAACGACCTGGAGGACGTGCTCGTCAACTTCGACGGCATCACCTACGCGAAGGGCGCCTCGGTGCTCAAGCAGCTGGTGGCGTACGTCGGGCAGGACGAGTTCTTCCAGGGCGTGCAGGCGTACTTCAAGCGCCACGCGTACGGCAACACCCGCCTCGCCGACCTGCTGGGCGCGCTGGAGGAGACCTCCGGCCGTGACCTCAAGGCCTGGTCGAAGGCGTGGCTGGAGACCGCGGGCATCAACATCCTGCGGCCCGAGCTGGAGACCGACGAGAACGGCGCGCTGACCGCCTTCGCCGTCCGCCAGGAGGCCCCGGCGCTCCCGGCCGGCGCGAAGGGCGAGGCCGTGCTGCGCCCGCACCGGATCGCCATCGGCTTCTACGACCTCGACGAGGCCGGCAAGCTGGTCCGCACCGAGCGCCTGGAGCTGGACATCGAGGCGGCCGAGCTGACGGCCGTCCCGCAGCTGATCGGCCGCCAGCGGCCGGCGGTCGTGCTCCTCAACGACGACGACCTGTCCTATGCCAAGGTCCGCCTCGACGAGGTGTCGCTGCAGAACGTCACCGAGCACCTCGGCGACTTCACCGAGTCGCTGCCGCGCGCGCTGTGCTGGGCCTCGGCCTGGGACATGACCCGCGACGGCGAGCTGGCCACCCGCGACTACCTGGCCCTGGTCCTCTCCGGCATCGCCAAGGAGACCGACATCGGCGTGGTCCAGTCGCTCCACTCGCAGACCAAGCTGGCGATCGAGCTGTACGCGGCGCCGGAGTGGCGGGCCGAGGGCCTGGCCCGCTGGGGCGCCTTCGCGCTCGAGCAGCTGCGCGCCGCCAAGGCGGGCAGCGACCACCAGCTGGCGTGGGCGCGGGCCTTCGCGGCGACCGCCCGCGAGGACGCCGACCTCGACCTGCTCACGGCGCTGCTCGACGGCTCCGCGAGCGTCGAGGGCCTGGCCGTGGACGCCGAGCTGCGCTGGTCCCTCGTCCAGCGGCTCGCGGCGACCGGCCGGTTCGACGAGCCGGAGATCGCGGCCGAGCTGGAGCGCGACCGTACGGCGGCGGGCGAGCGGCACGCCGCGACGGCCCGCGCGGCCCGCCCCACCGAGGCCGCCAAGGCCGAGGCGTGGGCGTCGGTCGTGGAGAGCGACGCGCTGGCGAACGCCGTGCAGGAGGCCGTCATCGGCGGCTTCGTGCAGACCGACCAGCGCGAGCTGCTCGCCCCGTACACGGCGAAGTACTTCGCCTCCATCAAGCAGGTCTCCGAGACCCGCAGCCACGAGATGGTGCAGCAGATCGTGGTCGGCCTCTACCCGACGCTCCAGGTCTCCCAGGAGACGCTGGACGCGACGGACGCCTGGATCGCCGAGCACCAGCCGGTTCCGGCGCTGCGCCGCATGGTGACGGAGTGCCGCGCGGGCATCGAGCGCGCGCTGAAGGCGCAGGCGGCGGACGCGGCCGCGGCCTGATCCGTCACGCGGCATAGGACGCGCGAGACGCGCGAGACGCGTTAAAAGGACAGGGGTCCAGGCATATGCCTGGACCCCTGTCCCGCGTTCGGGACTATGCCCGGATCACTGCCTCGCGTTCGGGACTATGCCCGCATCGCTGTCCCGCGTCCGGGCCTATGCCGGCCGTCAGTCGGTCAGGCGCGCGTACGTCTCGCGCAGCTCCGCCGCGCCCGCCTCCGTCAGGCTGCCGTGCAGCCGCATCCGGGCGACGCCGCCGTCCGGGAACGCGTCGAGGCGCACGTGCGTGACGACGGCCGCCGCATCGAGCCGGAAGCGGTGCGGGGTGTCGGGCTGGAGGCGGGTGCGCGGCAGGATCTCGAACCACTCCCCCGTCTCGCCGTCGCGCCCCTGGAGCCCGATCCAGCCGGCGCTGTTGCCCTTGAGGTACGCGGTGTCGATCTCGACCGCGCGGACGGCGCCCTGCGCGGCGAGCCGGAAGCGCACCCAGTCGTTCGTGCCGCGCACCCGGCGGCGGCGGTTCTCCCAGCCGTCGTCCATCTTGCGGGAGGTGCCGGGCAGGATGATCTGGGTGGGCGAGGAGTAGAAGCGGTCCGAGGCGTCCTCGTACACGCCGCCGTTGAGTACGGAGACCAGGTCGAGGGTGCCGAGGACGTCCAGCCACGCGGGGTCGGGCACGACCTCGCCGTGCACGCGCAGACGGGCGATGCCGCCGTCGGGGTGCTGGCAGACCCGGAGGTGGGTGTAGCGGCGTTCGGCGGTGATCGCGAAGCCGTTGGCGGCGTGGCCGCGCACCGGCGTCGGCGGCAGCAGCTCCTCCCACTTGGCCTCAAGGAGTTCGGCGGGGCTCGGGCTGCCCTCGACGGCGGTGGCCTGGATGCTGACGCGCTGCGGGTAGTTGCCGCGGAAGTGGGCGGTGTCGACGATGATCCCGCGGACGACACCGGGCGCGCCGAGGCGGACGATCGCCCAGTCGTGTTCCTCGGGCGCGGGGAACGGGTGCTCGGCGTCGGCGCCCCGGCGGCGGCGGGTCTCCCAGCCGTCCATGATCTTGCCCTTGTGGCCGAAGCGCTCCGGGTCGAAGACGGCGCGCTCGCGCACCAGCAGGTTCTCGCGCTCGGCGAAGAACTCGTCGTTGGCGGCGACGACGCCGGCGCCGAGGCGGCGGTCGGCGAGGTCCACGAGCTCGGTGAACGGGAAGTCGCCGGCGCGGTAGTCGGCGTACGGGTCGCCACCGCCGTAGGGCGCGGCGTCGTTGGCGTGCGGGTCCTGGTCGTACTCCTGGGCGGCTGCGCTGTCGTCGAGGCTCATGTGTTCGACTGTGCCGTCCGCCCTCCCGCAGGTCCATCGAATGTTTTCGACAGGTCTTTTCAGTCCCGCTGAACGGTCGCGCCCGGACGGTCGTCCCCCCGCCCGGTCTCCACCGGCCGCACCTCCCCCGTCCCGGCGGCTCGCTGTAGCGTCTCGCGCCGTACGGCCGCCTGCCGCAGCGCCGCGAGGACCCGCGCCACCCCCGGCCCGTCCTCGGCCCCGCGCCGTACCGCCGCGACGACATGCCGGCGCGGCTGGTCGGCGGAGAGCACCCGCATGACGACGCCCGAGCCCACCCCCGTACGCCGTTCCGCGGCGGCCATCCGGGGCACCAGGGCGACGCCCATCCCGGCCTCGACCAGGGCGAGGATCGCGGTCCAGTCGGCGGCGCTGTGCGCCCGTTCCGGCACGAACCCGGCGGCCTCGCAGGCGGCGGTGGTGATCTCCGACCAGGGCCCGGAACTTCCGAAGATCCACGGCTCGGCGGACAGGTCGGCCAGCCGCAGCCCGGGTTCCTCGGCCAGCGCGTGCCGGACGGGCAGGGCGACGTCGAGCGGGTCGGCGAGCAGCGGAACGCGGCTGAACTGCGGGTCCCGGGCGGTCGGCGCGTGGGCCGCGAGCGAGAGCGCCAGGTCGGCCTCGCCGGCGGCGAGCAGGTCGTACGACTCAGCCGCCTCGGCCTCGCGGACCTGGACGTCGAGCCCGGGGTGGGCGGTGCGCAGGGTCTGCACGGCGGGGACGACGAGCGCGGGCACGGCGGTCGAGAACGCGGCGACCCGGACCCGCCCCGCCTCGCCCCGCACCAGCCCGTCGAGTTCGGCCTCGGCACGCTCCAGCTGGGCGAAGACGGCCTCGGCGTGCCGCAGGACCAGGTGCGCGGCCTCGGTCAGCCGGACCCGGCGGCCGTGTGCCTCCAGGAGCTGCACGCCGAGTTGCCGGGAGAGGTTGGCGAGTTGCTGGGAGACGGCCGAGGGGGTCATGCGCAGCGCCTCGGCGGTGGCGGTGACGGTGCCGCGATCACGCAGAGTGCGTAGGATCCGGAGCTTTTTTATGTCCCACTCGGTCATGAACGGCAACCTATCGGGCGGAACTGAGCGCCACTCCACCGATGATGAGCGCCATGCAGGCCACTCCGAGCAGTCCGAGCGTCTCGCCGAGCAGGGCGAAGGAGAGCAGGGCGACGCAGACGGGCTGGAGGTAGTAGACGACCCCGGCCCGGGCGGCGCCGATGAGGGAGATGGAGTGGTTCCAGGCGAAGAAGGCGACGGCGGAGGAGAAGACGCCGACGTAGACGAGCGGGCCGACGGTCTCGGGGACGAAGGCGAAGCCGCCCTGGACGACGAGGCTGGCCACGTACTCCGGCAGCAGCATCAGCGCGCCGAGCAGGAAGGTGACGAGGAGGAAGACCGCGCCGCCCACCTCGGCCGGGCAGTGCTTGAGCAGGACGCTGTACGCGGCGAAGGCGACGGCGGCCCCGAACATCCACAGGTCGCCCGCGCCGAAGTTGGTGGGGAAGCCGCCCCGGCCGACGAGGAGCAGGACGCCGGCGCAGGCGATGAGCATGCCGGTGATCCGGCGGACGCCGAGCGGGGTGCCGGTGATCCGCTCGTACACCGCCATGAGGACCGGCGAGGCCGCCATGATCATGCCCATGTTGGTGGCGGGGGTGGTGAGTCCGGCCTGGTTGACCAGGGTGTTGTAGAGCGAGATGCCGAGCAGCGAGGCGAGGACGAGATAGCCGAGGTGCCGCCGGATGAGCCGGCGCTTGCGCCAGGCGGCCCGGGCGGCGAAGGGCGCGACGACGACGATCGCGATGATCCAGCGCCAGAAGGCGTTCTGGATGGGCGGGACGGTCTCGTGCAGGGCCCGGGCGACGACGAAGCTGCCGGACCAGACGACCGTCGCGAGCAGGGCGAGCAGCACACCGAGGCCGGCGCCCTTCGGGATGATCCCCGCGGACGCCGGCCTCTCGGTGGTGGTCGTGCTCTCGGCTGCGGTCGGGCTCATACACCTACCGTCGCACCGCCGAAACCACCAGGTCCATCGATACTTCGTGAGCGTTTTCTTCAGCTGGACTGAACGTTTCCCCACCGGCTCGCTACCGCGCGCCCTCCGCGGCCCGTACGGCCCGCGCACGCTGCTCCGTGCCCTTTGAGCCGTTCGGGCGCTCGCCGCCCGTCACGCTCTTCGCGCCCCGCGGGTCCCGCGTGCCCTTCGCGTCCGTCGCGTCCGTCGCGCCCTTCGTTCCCCGCGGGCCCTTTGGAGCGGCGGGGGTACGGGGCGACAGCTGGCCGGCCAGGGTGGCGCCGAAGGCGATCAGCATGCCGGCGATCTGGACCGGGCCGAGGGCCTGACCGAGCGCGGCCCAGCCGATGACGGCGGCGGTGATCGGGGAGAGCGGGCCGAGCAGGGTGACCGAGGAGGCGCTCAGCCGCTCGATGCCGCGGAACCAGAGGAAGTAGGAGATCGCGGTGTTGCCGAAGGCGAGGTAGGCGTAGCCGGCCAGGTTGGTGCCGGTGAGGGCCGGCGGGGCGCCCTCGATCACGAAGGCGATGGGCAGGATGACCAGGCCGCCCGCGGTGAGCTGCCAGCCGGTGAGGGCGAGCGCGCCGACCCCCTCGGGACGGCCCCAGCGCTTGGTGAAGACGGTGCCGGCGGACATCGACAGCGCGGAGAGCAGACCGGCGATCACGCCGACCGTGTCGAACGCGGCTCCCGCCTTGAGGACGACGAGACTGACGCCGAACGCCGCTCCGATGGCGGTGAGCAGGGACTTCAGGGTGGGCTTGTCGCCCAGGAAGAGGGCCGCGAGGCCGACGACCAGGAGCGGGCCGACCGAGCCGACGACGGCGGCGATGCCGCCGGGCAGCCGGTAGGCGGCGAGGAAGAGGAGCGGGAAGAAGGCGCCGATGTTCAGTGCGCCGAGGACCAGCGATTTCCACCACCAGGCCCCGCTGGGGAGTTTTCGGGTGAGGGCGAGGAGCAGGAGTCCGGCGGGCAGGGCCCGCATCAGGCCCGTGAACAGCGGCCGGTCGGCCGGCAGGAACTCCGTGGTGACGAAGTAGGTGGAGCCCCAGGAGATCGGGGCCAGGGCGGTCAGGGCGACGGTGGCGACCTTGCTGGACATGACAGGTTTCCCCCCTGGGATACGGCTGCGGTGCGGCGGCGTGCGGTGCACGGCTCGTGCGGTGCGGTACGCGGCGGTCGGGCCGCCCCGCCGCCTCACCGTTCGGCTTGGCAGTAATTAACTTAGCACTAAGCTACTCACTTGCAAGTGGCTTTCTTGTCATCGACTCATCGAGAGGGGAGACTGAGGTCATGGAGAACACCACGCCCGCCCGCGGTCCCGGCCCGGAGCACGACGCCGTCGACGCCATCACCGACCAGTGGGCCGCCGTCCGCCCGGATCTCGAGACGCTGCCGATGGCCGTCTACGGCCGGATCCACCGGCTCTCGGCCGCCATCCGCGAGGAGGTCGGCAAGGCGTACAAGCAGTACGGCGGCATGTCGCTCGGCGAGTTCGACGTCCTCGCCACTCTGCGCCGCTCGGGCGCGCCGTACACGCTCTCCCCGCGCGAACTGACGTCGACGCTGATGATCACGACGGGCGGGATGACGGGCCGGCTCGACAAGCTGGAGCGGGCCGGGCTGATCACGCGCAGCCCCGACCCGAACGACCGGCGCGGGCTGCGGGTCACCCTCACCGAGGAGGCCCGGAACCTGGTCGACCAGGCCGTCGCCGCCGGTCTCGTCCGGCAGCGCGAGGCGGTGGACTCGGCGCTCACGCCGGAGGAGGCTCAGCAGCTGGCCGGGCTGTTGCGCAAGCTGCTCGCCACCACGGGCTGACACCGCTCGGAGAGCGGCTGAAGACACACGAGGGCGCCGCGCGGTACGGATGTACCTCGCGGCGCCCTGGCGCTACGGAATCGAGTGGGGCTTACGCCTGCTTCCTGGACTTGTCGAGCACCATCACCAGGCCGGCGATGACCAGGAACAGCACGATCGGCGCGGCCACGTACAGGCCGAGCGTCTCGATGACCGACAGCTTCGGGGCCGGGTCGTCGCCGTCGTCGCGGGTGTTCGCGAGCGCGGGAGACGACATGAGCAGCATCATCAGCGTCGTACCGGCCGCGACGGCACCGGCGCGCAGGGCGTTCTTCTTGTCCACGGTGCAAAAGTAGCGAACACCTAAACGGGTCGCGCGCCCGGGGGTGCCGTATGAGCCCCGAAGCGCTCCGCGAGCCCCCTCAGCAGGTCGTGCGCCCGGAGCGAGGAGGCCAGTTCCTCCAGGGTCAGCGGCTGTCCTTCGGGGTCCGCGAGGGGCAGGCGCCAGTTCGGGTACGCGTCCCAGGTCCCCGGCAGATTCTGCGGCCGGCGGTCGCCCACCGCGTCCGGCAGCCACACCCCGACCAGCCGGGCCGGGGTCGCCGCGAGGAAGCGGTGGAACGCGCGGATCTCGGCCGCCTCGTCGCCCGGCCCCTCCGGCAGGTACCCGAGCCGGGTCAGCAGCCCCAGCCACTCGGCGGTCTCGGCCGCGTCCCGGACCCGTTCGCGGGCCACGTCGCCGCCGGCCAGGCCCAGCCGGTGGCGCAGCGCCACATGGCTGCCGGTCAGCCGGGCGGCGGTGGGCGGCAGGTCGTGGGTGGTGACGGTGGCCACGCAGTCCGCCCGCCACTCCTCCGGCCGCAGCGGCCGCCCCGCGATGCCACCGGCACCGGCCCCGGCCCAGTCCCGTTCGAACCAGAGCACGGACGTCCCGAGCACCCCGCGCCGGGCCAGCTCCTCCCGTACCCCCGGCTCGACCGTCCCCAGGTCCTCGCCGACGACCGCCGCCCCGGCCCGGTGGGCCTCCAGGGCGAGGACGGCGAGCATCGCCTCGGCGTCGTAGCGCACGTACGTCCCCTGGTCCGGCGTGCCGCCCTCGGGCACCCACCAGAGCCGGAACAGGCCCATGACATGGTCGATCCGCAGCGCACCCGCGTGCCGCAGCAGGGCGCGCAGCAGTCCGCGGTACGGGGCGTAGCCCTCGGCGGCGAGCGCGTCGGGGCGCCAGGGCGGCAGGCCCCAGTCCTGTCCGCGCGCGTTGAAGGCGTCCGGCGGGGCGCCCACGGACATGCCGGCGGCGAAGACGTGCTGCTGCGCCCAGGCGTCGGAGCCGTCGGGGTGCACGCCCACGGCCAGGTCGTGCACGATCCCGACCGGCATTCCGGCGTCCCGGGCGGTCGCCGCGGCGGCGGCGAGCTGCTGGTCCGTCAGCCAGGCCAGCCGGCAGTGGAAGTCGGCCCGCTCGGCGAGCGCGGCGTCGGCGCGGACGGCCGCCTCGGCCCGGCGCGGGTCGCGGAGCCCGTCCGGCCAGCGGCGCCAGTGCGGGCCGTGCCGCTCGGCGAGCGCCTGGTAGGTGGCGTGGTCCTCCAGGGCACGGCCGTGTTCGGCGAGGAAGTCGTGGTACGCGGCCCGCCGGCCGGGCCCGAGCTCCACGGTGTGGATCAGCTCCAAGGCGCGCCGCTTGACGTCCCACACGGCGTCCCGGTCGATCAGGGCGCCCTTGCCGAGGACCCGTTCGCGCAGCTCGGCGGCGTCGGCGAGGATCCGCTCCAGCTCGCCCTGACGGGCCGGGGCGACGTACCCGAACTCGGGCACGTCCTCGATCCGCAGATGGACGGGGTCGGGGAAGCGGCGCGAGGAGGGGCGGTACGGGGAGGGGTCGGCGGGCGCCCCGGGCACAGCCGCGTGCAACGGGTTGACCTGCACGAATCCGGCGCCGTGGGTGCGGGCTGCCCAGTCGGCCAGCTCGCTCAGGTCACCGAGGTCGCCCATGCCCCAGGAACGGGCGGACAGCAGCGAGTAGAGCTGGACGAGCAGGCCGTACGAGCGGCCCGGCGGGGCGGGTACGCGCGCGGGGGCGACGATCAGGGCGGCGGTGGCGGTGCGGCCGTCGGGGGCCTGGGCGGTGAGCCGGTGCACGCCGAGCGGGAGGCCGCGCCAGTTCCGGCCGGTGACGGTGCGGCCGTCCTCGGTGGTGACGGTGATCCGGGTGCCGGACGGCAGGCGGAGGGCGTACGGGCCGCTCGGGCCAGGCGTGATACGAGCGTCTCCGGCGTCACCCCCGTGGCCGCCCCCGCCCCCGCCTCCGTCGCCCCCGTCACTCTCGTCGTCCCCGTGACCTCCGTCGCCCGGCTCTCCCGGCCACGGTGGCTTCTTCGGGTCCCTCGGGTCCCTCGGATCCGTGGGCTCCCTCCGCTCCTTCGGTTCGGCGCGCCAGCGCACGACGGCGGGCGGCAGCAGCCGGTCCCGCGCGGCCCGTTCCGCCGCGCCGAGGGCCGCGGCGAGCGCCCGCGGGGTGCTCGCGTCGACGTCCAGGGCGCGCAGGACGGCCACCACGGTGGCCTCGGGCACGGTGACCGTGACGCCCTCCGAGGGGGCGTACTCGGTGGCGACGCCGTGCAGGGCGGCGAGACGGGCCAGGGTCACGTCACACTCCGGGGGACTCCGAACCGCCCGCCGCGGCACGGACGGTGGGTTCGCTGGTGAGGGGGGTCGCCTCGACGAGAGGCGGTTCGCTGGTGAGCGGGGCGGCGTCGGCGAGGGGCGGCTCGCTGGTCAGCGGGCGGCCCTGGGCGGGGATGTGTATGCGGGCGGCGGTCGGGGCGGAGGTGCCGGCGGGGTCGGTGGCGGTCACGGGGTCTCCCGGTTCGTTCGTCAGCGCGGGCGGGGTGACGCGCGGCACTGCCCGGCGCCACCGGAGCGGCGCCGGGCAGGACAGCACAGGAAGCCCTACCCGCCGCTGCCCGTTTTACCGGCGGGATCCGGCGAAAGGGTGCCACCCCGCCGAAAGCACACCAGGCAAACCAGACAGTTCGACCAGCCGCATTGACACTCCGTCGGCCCAGGTGGTGGGCTCGTGACCGACTTGTGATCCAGGGGGGAGAGCGAGAGGAGACCGGCGTGCACCTCGGGCGCAGCAAGCGGACCGCGACAGCCGTCGCCGCGGCGATCATCGGCGGGCTGCTCGGAAGTGCCGTTCCCGGCACCGCTCAGGCCGCCCCGGCGGCCCCTTTCGCCCCCGCGCCCCCGGCCTCTCCCACCACGCCGCTCGCACCGGTCGCCGCCCCCGACCGGGCGGCCGAGGGCACCGTCCCGCCCGTCTGGCCACGCCCGCAGTCGCTCACCGCCTCTCGCGCCCCGGCGGTCCGGCTCGGCTCCGAGGTCACTCTGCTGGCCCCGCCCGGCGCCGACCCGTACGCCGTCTCCGCGCTGCGCGCGCTCCTGCGCGCCTCCGGCGTGCGCACGGTGCACGAAACGCTGCCCGGGCGCGGTCCGGTCCTCCGACTGGGTGACGACACCCGTCCGGACGCCGACGCGGCCCTGCGCGCGCTCGGCGCGTCCGAGCGGGGCGAGCTGCCCGCCGGCGGCTACCGGCTGGCCGTCGGCCGCTTCGAGGGCCGGGACACGGTGGCGCTGGCCGGCGCGGGCGCGGACGGCCTCTTCCACGCCGTGCAGACGCTGCGTCAGCTCGTCACGCGCACCGGCTCCGGTCCCCGGAGTTCCGTGCCCGCCGTCACCGTCCGCGACTGGCCCTCCTCCGCCGTCCGCGGCCTGACGGAGGGCTTCTACGGGCGTCCCTGGTCGCCCGCCGAGCGGCTCGGCCAGATCGACTTCCTGGGCCGCACCAAGCAGAACCGGTACCTCTACGCGCCCGGCGACGACCCGTACCGCGGCGCGCTGTGGCGCGAGCCCTACCCGGCGGCCGAGCGGACCGCCTTCCGCGAGCTGGCCGCGCGCGCCACCGCCAACCACGTCACGCTCGCCTGGGCCGTCTCCCCCGGCCAGGCCATGTGCCTGTCCTCGGACGACGACCTGACGGCCCTGAAGAAGAAGATCGACGACATGTGGGCGCTCGGGGCGCGCGCCTTCCAGGTCCAGTTCCAGGACGTCAGCTACAGCGAGTGGCACTGCTCCGCCGACGCCGACACCTTCGGGCGCGGCCCGGAGGCCGCCGCCCGCGCCCACGCGCGCGTGGCGAACGCCGTCTCCCGCCATCTGGCGTCCCGCCACCCGGGCGCGGCACCGGTGTCACTGATGCCGACCGAGTACTACCAGGACGGGTCCACCGACTACCGCGACGCGCTCGCCGACGCCCTGGACGCGCGCGTGGAGGTCGCGTGGACGGGTGTCGGGGTGGTGCCGCGCACCATCACCGGCGGCGAACTGGCCGGGGCGCGCGACGCCTTGCGCCACCCGCTGCTCACCATGGACAACTACCCGGTCAACGACTACGCCCAGGACCGGCTGTTCCTCGGCCCGGCGACCGGCCGCCAGCCGGCCGTGGCCGCCGGTTCCGCCGGGTATCTCGCGAACGCCATGGAGCAGGCCGCCGCCTCAAGGGTGCCGCTGTTCACCACCGCCGACTTCGCCTGGAACGCCAAGGGCTACCGCCCCGAGGAGTCCTGGCGGGCCGCCGTCGACGACCTCGCCGGCCCCGACCCGGCCGCCCGCGAGGCGCTGCGCGCCCTCGCCGGCAACGGCGCCTCCTCGCTCCTCGACCCGAACACCGAATCCGCCTACCTCCGGCCGCTCCTGGACGCCTTCTGGGCGGGCCGCGCCCGCACCGGCGAGGACGCCGGGGCCGTACGGGAGAAGGCCGGGCGCGAGCTGCGGGCCGCGTTCTCCGTGATGCGACAGGCGCCCGTACGCCTGAAGGACACGGCGGGCGGCGCGCTCGGCACCGAGGCCGCGCCGTGGCTGGACCGGCTGGCCCGGTACGGCGCGGCGGGCGAGGCGGCCGTCGACATGCTGCTGGCCCAGGCGCGCGGCGACGGCACGGGGGCGTGGCGGGCCCAGTTGGAGCTGGAGCGGCAGCGCGCCGGGCTGCGGACGGGCGGGGTGACGGTCGGCAAGGGCGTCCTGGACGCGTTCCTCGCGCGCGCGGCGAAGGAATCGGCGGCCTGGACGGGCGCCGACCGCAAGCCCGCCGGGCGCCGGGGCGACGACCACGCGACCGGAGGCCGCGACGAGGCCGCGAGCGCCGGTACGGGCCGGGACGGCGGCACGCACGAGGACGCCGTACCGGGCACGACCGTACGGACGACGGACGAGGCGTACACCCTGCGCCTCGACCGCCCCCGGCCGGTGGACACCCTGACGGTGATGACGGAGCCCGCCGAGCCCGCTGCGGACAGCGCGAAGGACACGAAGAACGACGGCAAGGGCACGGACGACGGCAAGGGCCGGAAGAGCGACGAGCCCGCCGGCTACCTGGAGGCGGAGGTACCCGGCGAGGGCTGGCGCCGGATCGCCCCGCTCGCCGCGTCCGGCTGGACCCAGGCGGACCTGAAGGGGCTGCGCGTGACGGCCCTGCGCATCGTGTGGACCGGCACGCCGGGGCGGGTGCGCTCGCTGGTGCCGTGGTTCGCCGACGAGCCGCGCGCCGGGCTCGCCCTGGGCAGCACCGGGACGGACGCCGAGTCCGGCGGCCCGGTCCAGCGGGTGGACGTCACCCTGACGGGGCGGCGCGCGGCCGAGGTGCGCGGGCCGCTCGCCGTCCGCGCGCCGAAGGGCATCACGGTGCGGCTGCCGAAGGAGCTCGCCAAGGAGGCCGTCGTGCCGCGCGGCGCGCGCACCACGGTGCCGCTGGAGGTGTCGGCGGGCGCGGACACGCCGACGGGCTCGTACGCCGTCCCCGTGTCGTTCGCGGGCCAGGAGCAGATCCTGACGGTCCGGGTCTTCCCGCGCACCGGCGGCCCGGATCTGGCCCGTACGGCCACGATCTCGGCCTCCGGCGACGAGACGCCCGACTTCCCCGCCGCGTACGCCGCGGACGGCGACCCCGCCACCCGCTGGTCCTCCCCGCTGGAGGACGACGCGTGGTGGCAGATGGAGCTGGCCGCGCCCGCCCGAGTCGGCCGGGTCGTCCTGCGCTGGCAGGACGCGTACGCCGCCCGCTACCGCGTCCAGGTCTCCGCCGACGGCCTCTCCTGGCACACGGCGGCCACGGTCGAGGGCGGCCGGGGCGGGGTGGAGACGGTCCGTCTCGACGCGGACGCGCCGGAGGCCCGTTTCGTACGGATCCAGGGCGACGCGCGCGCCACCGCGTACAGCTACTCGCTGTGGTCGGTGGAGGCATATGTCGTGACCGCGCCGGACGCCGCCGCCCCGGAGCCGGACGCGCGCTGACTGCGTGCGTACGAGGGCGGGAGGCGCACGGAAGCGCCCCGGGGCGCGCGGCCACACCCGTGCGCCCCACTTACTTCCGTACGTTCCCCCCCGACGCGAAAGGCCCGGCTCAACTCGCCGCCACGACCCCCTGTTGCTGGGGGGCGGTGACGACCGAGTCGATCCGGGCCATGGCGTCGTCCGCGCCGTAGGGCTGGAGATACGGCAGCCAGCGTGGGTCGCGATGGCCGGTGCCGATGATCCGCCAGGCCAGTCCGGCCGGCGGGGTGGGTTGGTGCCGCAGCCGCCAGCCCAGTTCGCGCAGGTGCCGGTCGGCCTTGAGGTGGTTGCAGCGGCGGCAGGCCGCCACCACGTTCTCCCAGACGTGTGTCCCCCCGCGGCTGCGCGGAATGACGTGGTCGACGCTGGTTGCGACGCCACCGCAGTACGCGCATCGCCCGCCGTCGCGGGCGAACAGAGCTCTGCGGGTCAACGGGACGGGCCCCCGGTAGGGCACCCGCACGAAACGCTTGAGCCGCACCACACTGGGCGCGGCGATCACACGGGTCTCGCTGTGCAGGAAGGCGCCGGACTCCTCCAGGCAGAGTGCCTTGTTCTCCAGGACGAGGACGAGCGCGCGGCGGAGCGGTACGACGCCGAGCGGCTCGTACGACGCGTTGAGGACCAGGACATGCGGCACGGGTGCCTCCTATGACGCCGGCGGCGCGTGGCTCGCGCCGGGACGAAACTGATCCCAGTCTCCCCTCATGCCCGCCTCGTACGCCACCACGTTGCGGGAAAGCCCCCGAGGTGTTCTCGGCCACATCCACGGGCATCAGGGAGTCGTCCCCGGCCCGCACCCGTCTCCGCTTGTACACCCCGTGTACGCCCCGTGCACGCCCCCACGCTCCCCGCACACACGGCCCCCGGCTCCCCCCATGGCCCCCGTTAGTGTGGAGGGATTGCGTACGCCTGTTTGGAGGTCCCCCCTTGTCTCCCCTGTCCTGGCTCGCCGCCCCGCCGCCACCGACCGCCGACGACCAGCAGTCCGTTCCGGTGACCCTGGACGAGGCGGCCGAACGCGCCACGGACGCCGCCGGCTGGGTGGAGCAGAACTGGGCCACCTGGCTGAACACTGGCCTCAAGATCGTCCTGATCCTGATCGTCGCCCTGACCCTGCGGATGCTCGTCCGCAAGGCCCTGACCAAGCTGATAGACCGCATGAACCGGTCCGCGCAGGCCGTCGAGGGCACGGCCCTGGGCGGTCTGCTCGTCAATGTCGAACGGCGCCGCCAGCGCTCGGAGGCCATCGGCTCCGTCCTGCGCTCGGTCGCCTCGTTCCTGATCCTCGGCACCGCCGCGCTGATGATCCTCGGCGCCTTCAAGATCGACTTGGCGCCGCTGCTCGCCTCCGCCGGTGTCGCCGGTGTCGCCATCGGTTTCGGCGCGCGCAACCTGGTCACCGACTTCCTGTCCGGCGTCTTCATGATCCTGGAGGACCAGTACGGCGTCGGCGACTCCATCGACGCGGGCGTGGCGTCCGGCGAGGTCGTCGAGGTCGGCCTGCGCGTGACGAAGCTGCGCGGCGTGGACGGCGAGATCTGGTACGTCCGCAACGGCGAGATCAAGCGCATCGGCAACCTCAGCCAGGGCTGGGCCACGGCCGGCGTCGACGTGACCGTCCGCCCGACCGAGGACCTGGACCGCGTCCGCGAGCTGATCATCGAGTCGACCGAGGCGATGTCCAAGGACGAGCCGTGGAACGAGCGCCTGTGGGGCCCGGTCGAGGTGCTGGGCCTGACCGAGGTGCTGCTCGACTCGATGACCGTCCGGGTCTCCGCGAAGACCATGCCGGGCAAGAAGCTGGGCGTCGAGCGCGAGCTGCGCTGGCGCATCAAGCGCGCCCTCGACGCGGAGGGCATCCGCATCGTCGGCGGCCTCCCGCTGGAGGAGACCCCCGCCAAGGCCGACCCCACGGCCGGCATGAACGCCCCGTCGGTCTTCTCCTCCCCGTCCTCCCCGCAGTCCGCCGCCGCGACCCCGCTGCCGAAGCCGGTCAAGTAGCGGTCCCCAACCCGACCGTCGTACGCAGGAAGGGCGGCCCGCACCGATTCGGTGGGGGCCGCCCTTTCGCGTACCGGGGACGGGGCGCGCCGGGTGGTGCGGACGTCAGCCGTCGAGTCGGACGGCCTTCACACCGGCCACGAACGACGAGAACGCGGCGGCGGAAACCTCCAGCACCGGCCCGTCGACAACCTTCGAGTCACGGACGGGGACGACGCCGCGCGAGGCAACGAGGTTGGCGGCCACCTCGACGCACTGACCACCGTTGCTGCTGTGGGAGGACGTGAACCAGCGAGGGGACTCCGTCATCAGGACACTCCCTTCACACCGGCTACGAACGACGTGAAAGCAGCGGCGGAGACGTCGAGCACCGGCCCGTCGGTCATCTTCGAGTCGCGGACCGGGACGACACCACGCGAGGCGGCGAGGTTGGTCGCGACCTCGACGCAGGCGCCGCCGTTGTTGCTATACGAGGATGTGACCCAGCGGGGGGACTCCATCATCAGGACACTCCCTTCACACCGGCCACGAATGATGAGAAAGCGGCAGCGGACAACTCCAGCACCGGCCCGTCCGCGACCTTCGAATCACGGACCGGAACCACGCCACGCGAGGCGACAAGGTTGGTGGCCACCTCGACACACTGACCACCGTTGTCGCTGTAGGAGGACGTGAACCAGCGGGGGGAATCGGTCATCAAGACACTCCCTTTCGCAACCGGCCCGTCAGGGCCACGGGTTCGGCCCTCCTACGGTGACAGTCAGCCGTCGAGCCGCCCAGCCTTCATACCGGCCACGAACGAAGAGAACGCGCCGACGGAGAAGTCCAGAACAGGCCCGTCGAGGACCTTCGAGTCACGGACGGGAACGACACCGCGCGAGGCGGCGAGGTTGGCGGCGATCTCGACGCAGGCGCCACCATTTTCACTGTAGGAGGACTTGTACCAGCAGAGGGGTTCGGTCGTCACGACATGCCCTTTCGTACCTCGTCGATCATGGCCAGGGACGCCGCCTGCGAGGGGGCTTCGGCCTGAAGCTGATGGTAGCCCGTCAGTATGGGGACGACCGAGGTCGTTTCCCTTTCCAAATGGCCCTGTTGAGCGGATTCTGCATACGAGACGAGCGAGCGGTCGAGCATCGTCAGGATGTACAACGGCAGGCTGAACGGCCGCCGGTCACCCAAGGTGAACGGCGCCACCTGGAGATGAGTGTTCGGCTGCTCGGCGAACTCCATCAGGCGGTCGAACTGGCCGTCCATCACGCCGGGCCGACCAACGGGCCGCCGGATACAACTCTCGTCCAGTACCACGAAGATCAGCGGCATCGGCGTCCGAACGAGGGCTACTTGCCGGTCCGCGTTGAGGGACAGCCGCTCCTCTGCCTGCTCGGGCGTGATCGCGCCACGCCTGACGGCACCTTCAACAATCGCTTTCGTGTACTCCGCCGTCTGGAGCAGGCCGGGGATGACACCGGACTCGTAGAGCCGGATCTCCGCCGCCCGCCCCTCGTAGCGGACGTACTCGGGGAAGCCCGCGAGAAGCGATCCGTGCCGGATCGCGCGCCATTCCTGCTCGAACGAGTCGTCGGTCCCCTCCGTTCCGAAAATGCGATCCAGACTCCTCACGAAGGGAAGAGTTGGGGGCTTCCGCAGAGTTTCCACGGCCGAGACATGGGTGCCGGAGTACCCGATCCGCACCCCCAGCTCGTCCTGTGTCCACCCCCTGGCCTCGCGCACCGCGCGCAGTCGCGCGCCAAAGGCCGCCAGCGGCCCGCTTTCCGGGTTCAGCTCCTTGCGATTCACACAAGTCCCCCTTCGGACCTGACCAGTTGAAGACATCCTGACTTTACGCCAGTCTGACCACACCCGGTAGCAGATCGGCTACTCAGAGGAGTTGTGTTGTCAGATAAGAAGGCGCACCTCGACCCCCACGCGCCCCCATCACGCCCCCGCCCGCTGCCCGCCACGGGTTCGTTCGTCGTCGACACCGGCCAACGTCCGTCCCGCATCGGCATGGTGACGGCCCTCGACGACCACGGGGTCCTGTATCTGCGGCCTCCCGGCGGCGGCACCGAGTGGAACCCCGAACCCGAGGATCTGCGGCAACCCACGGAGGCCGAGTGGGACCTCATCCGGACACTCACCAGCCCCGTACGACCGAGCGGCCCGTGAAGCCCATGCCGCCCGAGACGTACGTCCTCTCGGCGGATCACGGACTCCGCGCCCGCCCCGTACCGGCCCCCGGCTGCACACTCTGCGGGCACCTCGCCCGGTGGTTCGACACCTACTCGGCCGCCGGCCCCCGGCACGACGAATCGGCCGCCGTCGACTGCGTGGTGGAGATCCGCAACCACCCGCACGACCCGCCGAAGATGACCGTCAAGGAGTTCCCCCGCCCCCGGTGATGTCCGGCAAGACCGCCCGGAGGCAGGGGACCAGTCCCCATCCGAGAACAGAGACAGGAGACAACACTATGACCGACTTGTACGAGCGGGAAATCAGCGGCCCGTTCGCCGCCCTGTGCGGCGGCGGCACGGATAACGACGGCAATATGGAGAGCTGCATCACCCTGGCCGAACTGCGCGGTGGTGGATACGCGCTGGGGGACAGCAAGCCCGAGGGGTCGGACAGGAAACTGCGGATGAGCGCGGCGGAAATCACGGCGTTCGCGCGCGCATGGCTGACCAGGGCCGAGCCGACGGCCTGACCCCGCCCGGGGCTCGTCACCTCGCGCGGTGACGAGCCCCGCTCCGCTCCCTCTCCCCGCTCCCTCAAGGACCCGCCATGCCCCTGGCCGATCTCGTGGACGACGTCCCGAGGATCCTCGAACACTGGCCGACCCGGCCCACGCTCCACCACCGTTCCCCGCGCGCGCTCGCCGCGCTGTGGTCGCTCGCCGAAGTGAACGCCCTGGTGGACAGCGAGTGTCTGCCCGCGCGCAATGTCGTCCTCCTCAAGGACGGCAAGGTGCTGGAACGGCACACCTACACCGAGGCGTCCGGCGACATGCCCCGCCCCGGAGCCGTGCGGTCACATCTCGACGGCGGCGGCACCCTCTCCGTCCGTCAGCTCCAGACGGTCAAGCCGTCCCTGAGTCTCCTGCGCCGGGAGATCCAGGAGGAGACGGGCTGCCTGGTGCACGTGAACGCGTACATGACCCCGCCCGGCGCCCAGGGCCTGAAGTACCACTACGACCCGTACGTGACCCTGATCGTCCAGCTCGCCGGCCGCAAGACCTGGCCGCTCCATCCGCCGTTCGTCGAGAACCCGATGACGGAGCACGGAAACTTCCTGGAACGGGGGTTCACTCCCGCCGAACGTCACTATCTCGCCAACACTCCACCCGAACAGGCATTCACTCTGGAGCCAGGCGACGTCTTCTGGCTGCCCCGGGGATTCGTCCACTCCCCGTACACCGAAGGCGACGAGACGTCCCTGCACCTGACCTTCGCCCTGAAGGAACGGACGTTCTACTGGCTGGCGGCGGAGATGACGCGCGACATCCTTGCCCAAGCCCTGGCGGACCCCGCGCTGCGCGCCGAAATCGCGCCCACGCGGCTGTTGTCCTGCCCCGAGGAAGCCGTCCGGTGGACCCGTGAATACCTGGTGGGAGCACTCCTTCTGACAGAACCCGCGAGGATGGCCGAACTCGCGCGAAGGGCCGCATCCCGTGTCGCCGGGTGAGGGGCGCCCCCGTGGATACGCTGCGCCGGTGACGCAGCAGCACTGGCACGCGTACGCGTACACCGGCCGTTCCTACCCGGAATCGGCGATCCGGCGGGGCGAGGCGCCCGCCGACTTTCCGCCCATCGAGATCAAGGACTGGCTCACGCGCCCGCGCGCCCAGGTACTCGGCACGTACACCGCCGTGGACGACGCGGTGTCGTGGCTGGAAGGCGAACTCACCCAGAACCCGCCGGTCGACCAGGAACACTTCCCGCTCTGGGACCGCCTCCAGCGCTCCCGCGAGACCCTGTGTCTGACCTCGGGCAACGACGTGGTCCACGGCTACTACTCGAAGGCGGGGCAGTACGTCTCACGGGCACTCATCGCCTGCCCTCGTCCGGGCATTCGACTTTGTCCGTACGGAGAGAGCTGACGCGGAGCCGTTCGCCTGGACGGCGGGCGTCGCGGCTGCGTTCGGCGCACGCACAAGCCGCACGCTCACGCCGCCGTCGCGTTGTCCCGGTCCAAGGCCGCGCGCAGCCAGGCGTCCGCCGCGCCCGGGGTCGGGTCGGGCGGGCCGGTGGCCGGGGTGCGGATCAGGGCGGCCAGTTCCCAGTAGAGGTCGAGGCGCGGTTCGGCCGCGAGCCGTACGGCCAGCAGGCGGCGGAAGTCCCGGGTGTCCCGGCGGCCGTACGCGCCGGCGTACGCCGCGACGTAGGCGTCCAGCGCCTCCCCGGGGCGCGGCTCGCGGGACCGGCGCAGGGGCGGGGCGGCCAGCTCGAACGCCTCGATGAGGCCCGGGTACAGCAGGGCCGTCCCACGGGCCCCGGCCACGCGGTGCACCTCCGGCTGGGGCTGCCGGCGGCCCGGGCAGGGGGCCGTCGTCATCGCGTACAGCCGGGCGAAGGCCAGGACTTGGGCCGGGGTCGGCTCGTCGGGCGGCTGCGGCACCGCCGCCTCCAGGAACTCCGTCGCGACCCGGGCGGGCGTCCGCGCCGGCAGCCAGGCGCGCCAGAAGCGGGCCAGCGGGGCCGTGTTCGGCGGGATGCCCGCCGCGCCCACCGCGCCCAGCAGCCGCAGCCGGTCGGCCCGCTGCTCGGGCGGGCACTCCCCCACCAGCCGCAGCGCCGCCTCCCGCCAGCGCATCGCCTTCAACTCACCGCCCAGCACCCGTAGTCGGCTCGCGACGGCGTCCTCCAGTACGCGGCCCGCCGCGTCGTCCGCGTCCTCGACGACCCGCCGTATCTCGTGCAGCGGCAGGTCGAGGGCGCGCAGGGAGCGGATCAGGCTCAGCCGGTCCAGCGCCCGGGGGCCGTAGCGGCGGTGCCCGCCGCCGCTGCGCGCCGACTCGGGCAGCAGACCCCGGTCGGAGTAGAAGCGGACGGTCTTCACGGTGACGCCCGCGCGTTCCGCGAGTTCGCCGATGCTCCAGAACCGCTCATCGGACGTGGACAGTTGAATCTCCCTCCGGGGGAGTTCCTACGGTACCGGCGCGGCGGAGCGGGCCCACGTGCCGGAGCCGCGGCCCGGGTGTGCGCGAGCGGCGCGGCACCCGGCGGACCGGAGGAGGATCCATGACGGTGTTCATCTTGGTGGCGGGGGCGTTCACCGGCGCCCAGGTGTGGCGGGAGACGGCCGCGCGGCTGGCCGCGGCGGGCCGCGAGGCACACGCGGTGGCCCTGACGGGACTTGACGCGGACAGGCCCGCCGCGCCGTCGGCCCGGGTCGGCCTTGAGACGCACATCGAGGATGTGCTGGCGTCGATCGACGCGGTGGAACCCGGCCGGGAGATCGTCCTCGTCGGTCACGACTACGGCATCCACCCGGCGCTCGGAGCCGCCGACCGGCGGGCCCGGCGCGTCGCCCGCCTCGTGTACCTGGACTGCGCGATGCCCCGGGACGGGGTACCGGCGCTGGCGGCCGTACCCGACCAGGCCCTGCGCGGGGAGCTGGCCGAACGGTACCGGCGGGAGGGTGGGGACGGCGAGCTGGCTCCGCCCGCGCGGGACGCGTGGGCGCGCTGGGGCAGTACCGCCGGGGTCTCCGACGCGGCCCTGGACCGGTTGACCGCCCTCGCCGCCCCGCAGCCGCTGGGCACCCTGTACGAACCGCTGCGACTGAGCGGGAAGGTGGCCGCCGTACCCGTCACGGGGGTGCTGTGCACCGGCAACGGCGCGAGCGTCGAACTGGTGCAGAGACTCGTCGACTTCGGCGACCCGGCGCTCGCCGTACTGGCCGATCCTGCCACCGGGTTCTTCGAACTGCCCACCGGGCACTGGCCGATGCTGTCCTGCCCGGCCGAACTCGCCACCGTCCTGCTGAGCGCGGCGGCGGGCGAAGGGCACCGGCTGCGACCGGCCAGGGGTACGGACGCGACCCCCGCGCATCTGCGGCCGTTCCCGCTGGACGTTCCCGTGCCGGCCCGGGAGCGCAGGGAGCACGTCGACCTGTACGTCCCAGACGGCGAGAAGCCGCTGCCGGCCGTGATCGTCGTCCATGGCGGACCGCTGCCCGCCGGGGCCCGGCCCACGCCCCGGGAGTGGCCGACCGTGGTGGGGTACGCCTGCCTGGCGGCGGCCGAGGGCGTGGTCGGCGCGACCGTCGACCATCGGCTGCACGACATTGCCGACTACGGACGGGCCGCCGAGGACGTGGCCGCCGCCGTGGACCTGGTGCGGGCCGATCCCCGGGTGGACGCGGACCGGATCGCCCTGTGGTTCCTGTCCGGCGGGGGGCTGCTCGCCGCGGACTGGCTGGCCGGGCCGCCGGCCTGGCTGCGCTGCCTGGCCGCCTCGTACCCGATCCTGGCGCCGCTGCCCAACTGGGGGATGACCGACAGCCGGTTCCAGCCGGCCCGGGCCGTCTCCGGCGCGGGCCGGCTGCCCTTCGTACTCCTGCGGGCCGGTCTGGAGTCACCGGAAATCGCCGCCACTGTCGGCGCGTTCGTGGCTGCGGCCGAGGACGGCGGGGCGCGACTGGAGCTGATCGACCTCCCCCACGGTCACCACGGCTTCGAGACGCTCGACCCGCCCGAGGAGACCCGCCCGGCCCTGCTCCAGGGGATGCGCTCGGTGATCGCCCACCTGTGGACGTAACACCGAGGGCCGGACGGGAAGTTCACCAGCGCATGTGGACGTCCTCGGCCCACCCGAGCAGCCGCTCCACGGCGATCTCGCGTCCCTCGTCGTCGCGGATCCGGCCCGAGTAGTGGCCGAAGCACTGGTCGGTGCGGTTGGCGATCAGACCGGCCTCGGTGCGGGTGGCGCGGCGGTGGAAGGGGGTGAAGGTGAGGTCCACGGCGGGCCGGTCGCCCGGGGAGGTGAGGGTCCACGGGGCCATGACGTCATCGGGGGTCCAGCGCCACTCCAACTCTTCCCCGAGCTTGGAGAGTCGGCCGTCCACGCAGAGGGCGTTCTCCGTGGCGCCGGTGCCCTCGGTCCAGCGTCCGCCGAACTGCAGGCCCACCGTGTGTCCGTCCGTACGGCCCGACGCGGCGCCCCAGTTCCAGTCGACCGAGCGCGGCCAGCGGCCCCGGCCGTGATCGAGCACGGCCCAGGCGTCCGCGCCGAACTCCAGGACCCGGCCGCCGATCCGTACGGTCCCGGAGGCGGGGCGGGCCGTCTGCTTCGACGTGTACTGGAAGCGGCGCTCGTCCCACGGCACGACGACCGACAGGGACTCGTGGCCGGCGGGCAGAGCGGCGAGGAGGTCGACTTCCACGGTTTCCTTCGGCGAGGAAGGGGTCAGGCAGCGGGCCCGCAGCCGGGTGCCGCCGTCCTCCTCCCGTATCTCGATCCGGACCTTGCCGCCGGTGGGGCGGGGCGGGCCGACCACGACGGCGGGGGCCTCGGCCGTACCCGCGACCGCCCGCGGCAGACGGCTCCTCCGGCCTCCGGGCGGTGCTATCGCCGTCCGCTCGAACTCGCGGACGGGACCCTGCGGCCCGTACTCCAGCACGTACACCGTGTCCAAGGTCAGGAAGTCGAGATCGCTCACGGTCAGCGCGACGAGATGGGTCGGGGTGGTCACGCACCAGTACTCCCAGCGCTTGTTCCGGCCCCAGCCCCGCAGATTGGCCCGGTGCAGCGGGGTCCTGGACCATCCGGCGGCCGACGGGTTCAGCCGTCCGTCCGGCAGGCACAGATCGACGGGGGCGGTGATCTCACGCTCATGGGTGGCCATGCGCGGGAGCCTATGCCGGGACCGGCGACACGTACCCGGGCGGAATCGGCGGAATACCGTCGGGCGGTGGCGGGGCGGACTGCCCCTGGCAGCTGCGGCGCGCCCGGCTCGGTCTGCCCTCGCTGATGAAGCGGGGAGACCCGTTCGTCCGGGGTCTGTTCGACCCGCTCTGGACGATCCGTTACGGCCTGCGGATGCGCAGGCATCCGCTCCCCGACGAGGATCCGGCCGCATAGCCCGCCTGCCGCGATCCGCCGGTGTCGCCCTCTCGACGAGAATGCCGTCGACGGTTCGATGGAAAAGGCGAAGGCGGGGGACGGATGAAGTACGTCGAGGTCGAGTGGGACGACGAGTGCCGGGGGTTCCGGGTCGACCCGTACGGATACCTGGAAGAGTTGCCGCGCCTGGCACCCGAACTGCCGCCGGGGGCACGGGCGTTCGTCACCGATCCCGATCACTACCGGTTCAGCTCGCCGCGCTGCGTGAAGGACCTGGCGCTGGCCGAGGTGCGGGTGGCGACGGACAAGAGCGGGTCGCTCGTCGTGCGGTTCACGCCCAATCCGTGGAAGCACGAGGAGGAGTTGGAGATCCGGTACTCCGGCGTCGTCCACTTCTCCTTCGACTCGCCGCACGCGATCGACTGGATGGCGTCGGACACCTTCCTCCTCGACGAGGTCCTGCCGGATCCGGCGGGGTGCCGGCACGAGATCGCGCTCACCGACGCGACCCTCGTCGTCCGCTGCCGGGATCTGGACGCCGTATGGACAACCCCGTGACCTGCACGGACACATTCATGTGACCGCGTCACACAAAAGTGCCTTCTTCCGCGGCGCACCACGGACACAGACGATGACCGCTGTAACAAAAGGTGCCCCATAGGAAGGTCCTGTCATGCCCCCGTCCCCCGTGCGGGCGCGCACCTCACCCTGGCTGATCGTCGCCCTGCTCTGCGTCGGCCAGATGATGATCGTGCTCGACCAGAACATCGTGAACGTCGCCCTTCCCGCCGTACAACGCGGCCTCGGGCTCTCCTCCGGGAACCTGGTCTGGGTGGTGAACGCGTACGTCATCCCCTTCGGCGGGCTCCTGCTGCTCGCCGGGCGGCTCGGCGATCTGCTCGGGCGGAAGACGGTGTTCCTCACCGGCGTCGTGCTGTTCAGCGCCGCGTCGGTGCTGTGCGGTCTCGCGGACAGCGAGACGGCCCTGATCGCGTCCCGCTTCCTTCAGGGCATCGGCGGGGCGATCACCTCCGCCTGCCTCCTGGGCATGGTCGCGACCGTGTTCCCCGAGGGGCGGAAGCGGGCCCAGGCCATCGCCGCCTACAGCTTCGCGTCGGCGGGCGGCGGGGCGGCCGGGCCGCTGCTCGGGGGTGTCCTGACCGAATGGCTCGACTGGCACTGGATCTTCTTCATCAACGCGCCGATCGGCGCCGTCCTCGTCCTCGCCGGCGTACGGGCGCTGCCCCGGGAGCGGGGCGAGGGGCTGAGGCAGGGCCAGGGCCAGGGCATCGACCTCCTCGGCGCCCTGCTGGTCACCGGCGGCATGACGCTCCTCGTGTACGCGATCGTGGACGCCGAGCGGATCGGCTGGACGGCGGCCCGGACCCTGCTCCTCGGACCGCTCGCCCTCCTCCTGCTGATCGGCTTCGTCACCCGCCAGGCCACGGCCGCCACCCCGCTGCTGCCGCTGCGGCTGTTCCGCTCGCGGAGTCTGGCGGCGGCCAATCTCGTCCAGTTCCTCCTCATCGCCGGCATGTTCGGCCTGCTGTTCTTCGGGACGCTCTATCTCCAACGGGTCCGGGGGTACGGGGCGTTGCGGGCCGGACTCGGGTTCGCGCCCATCGCCGTCGTGATCGCGGCGGTGTCCCTCGGCCTGTCGGCCCGGCTCCTCACCCGGTTCGGCCCGCGCGCCCTGCTTCTCACGGGGCTCGGGCTCGTGACCACGGCGTTCGTCCTGCTGTCGTTCGCCCGCGCCGACGGTGTCTACGCGGTCGACTTCCTCCCGGCCGGTCTCGTCATGGGACTGGGCTTCGGGCTCGCCGCACCGGCCATGACGGGCCTCGGCATGGCCGCCGTGGCACCGGCCGAGGCCGGTATCACCTCCGGACTCTTCAACACCACCCAGCAGCTCGGCGGAGCGATCGGTCTCACGGTTCTGAGCACCCTCGCCAACGCCCGCGCGGACGCCCTCGCCGCCGCCGGGAAGAGTCGGGCGGACGCGCTGATCGGCGGCTATCACACGGCCTTCCTGACGGCCGCCGGATGCGCGCTCGCCGCCCTGCTCGTCGGCGCCGTCCTGCTCAAGGCCGCGCCGTCCGCGCACGCGGTCGAGGAGAACCCGGTGCCGCACGGAATGGACGCCGTGGCGGCCTGACGTCGCGGGCCGGGACCGGCCGGGCGCCCCGTCCGGACCGGCGGGCGGGCGCGCCGGCGGCCGAACTACCCTCGCGGGCATGGTCGAACACGAAGCCCTCCGTGCCACCCGCCAGGCCTACGACGATGTCGCCTCCACCTACGCGGACCTCTTCCGCGACTCCCTCCGCGACCTGCCCCTGGACCGCGCGATCCTGAACGCCTTCGCCGAACTCGCCCGCGCCGCGGGGGACGGCCGGGTCGCGGATCTGGGGTGCGGTCCGGGCCATGTCACCGCGTACCTGGAAGAGTCGGGGACTTCGGCCTTCGGCATCGACGCCTCGCCCGCGATGATCGAGCTGGCCCGGCGGTTCTCTCCCGGCCTGCGGTTCGAGGTCGGCTCGATGACCGCGCTGGACCTCCCCGACGACGCCCTCGGCGGAGTCCTCTCCCGGTGGTCCGTCATCCACACCCCGCCCGCCGAACTCCCGCCGATACTCGCCGAGTTCCACCGGGTCCTGGCTCCGGGCGGCCATCTGCTGATCGGCTTCTCGGCGACCGACGGCGCCGCGCACCCTACGCGGGAGTTCGATCACGCGGTCGCGCCCGCCTACCGCTGGTGGCCCGACCATCTGGCCGCGCTGCTGCGCGCGACCGGGCTGACCGAGGTGGCCCGGATGGTGCGCGAGCCCGAGCCCACCGACCTCCGGCAGTTCCAGGAGGTCCACCTGCTCGCCCGCAAGGCACCGACGGCCGCTCCCGGCGCCGACGGCTCTTGACGGCTCTCCGCCCCAATAGGAAACTTTCCTAACAGTACGGCCGCGACAGGGGCGGGGACAGGGGGACGGAGACGTCATGGCGAGTACGGCTCCGGACCGGGATCCCGGCACCGGCACCGGCGCGGGCCCGCGCACGGGCGGCGGCAGGGCCGCCACGCCCGGCACCCCGAGGACGCTGCGGGCGATGAACGACCGGGCCGCGCTCGATCTGCTGCTCGCGCACGGCCCCTTGTCACGGCCCCGGATCGGCCGGCTGACCGGCCTGTCCAAGCCCACCGCGTCCCAGCTCCTCGCCCGCCTCGAAGCCGCCGGACTCGTCGAGGCGACCGGTGTCTCGGAGGGCCGCCCCGGACCGAACGCGCGGCTGTACGCGGTGAATCCGCGCGCCGCGTACGCCGCCGGGCTCGACGTCACCGCCGACCGGATCCACGCGGCCGTCGCCGACGTGACGGGCGAGATCGTCGGGGAGTTCCGGCTGCCCGCCACGACAGCGGTGCCCGGCGGGGTCGTGGGCCGGGTGGCCGGTGCGCTGCTGGGGGCCGCCGAGGAGGCCGGGCTCGCCCTCGGAGCCGTACACCGTCTGGTCATCGGCACCCCCGGGGCCTTCGACCCGGCCACCGGGCGGCTCCGCTACGCCGCCCATCTGCCCGGCTGGCACTCCCCAACCCTGCTCGAAGAGTTGGCGGACGCGCTGCCGATGCCGGTCGCGTACGAGAACGACGTCAACCTCGTCGCCCTCGCCGAGCAGCGGACCGGCGCCGCGCGCGGGCACGAGGACTTCGTGCTGCTGTGGAACGAGACCGGCCTCGGCGCCGCGCTCGTGCTCGGCGGCCGGCTGCACCGCGGGGTCACCGGCGGCGCCGGGGAGGTCGGCCTGCTGCCGGTGCCCGGCACCCCGCTGGTCCGGCGGGTCGCGCAGGCGGGTGCGGGCGGCTTCCAGGAACTGGCGGGCGTCCGGCCGTTCCTGCGGCTCGCCGGCGCGTGCGGGATCGAGCCCGGCGGACCGCCGTACGTGCCGGCCGCCGCCCGGCTGCTCGCCGAGGCCGCCGAACGGCACGGGGAGGACGAGCGGTACGCCCGGCTTCTCGACGCGTACGCCGAGCGCCTCGCCGTCGGCGTCGCCGCCCTCGTCGCCGTCCTCGACCCCGGACTCGTCGTCCTGTCCGGCGCGGCGCTCCGTCCCGGCGGGGAGCCCCTGCTCGCCCGCGTCCAGGCACACCTCGCCGAACTCTCCGACGCACAGCCCCGGTTGGTGCTCGGTGCCGTCGAACGGCGACCCGTGCTGCGCGGCGCACTGCAATCGGCCCTCGCCGCCACCCGCGACGAAGTCTTCGACACCTCCCGCCGACCCCGCTGACCCCCCAGCCCAGCCCCGCTCCCGCCCTCTCCTCTCCCCCCACCGTCCGACCGGAGACCACCGTCATGCCGCCCGCCCCACCTCACCGGCGCGCCTTCGCCGCCCTCGCCGCCGTCGGCACCGCCCTGGCGCTGGCCCTGTCCGCCACCGCGTGCACCGGCGCCCCGCGCGGCGGAGCCGACGACGACCCCGGCGCCCGGACCACGATCACCTTCTGGCATCCCTGGTCGGCGCCCTCCGAGGTCCGGGCCATCGACGCGGACATCGCACGGTTCGAGAAGGCCCACCCCCGCATCAAGGTCGATGTCGTCGGCGGCATCGACGACGACAAGCTCAACCAGGCGCTGCGCGGCGGAGGGTCGAGGAGTCCGGACGTCGTCACCTCCTTCGAGACCGCCAACGTCGGCCGGTTCTGCTCCTCGGGCGCTCTCGCCGACCTCGCCCCGTTCATCGAGAAGTCCGGGCTCGACCTGGCGAAGACCTTCCCGAAGCCCCTGCTCGACTACACGCAGTTCCAGGGCGTGCGCTGCACGATGCCGCTGCTCACCGACGCGTACGGGCTCTACTACAACAAGGACGCCTTCAAGGCGGCCGGCATCGACGGCCCGCCGGTGACCTGGTCCGAGTTCCGCGCCGACGCCAAGGCGCTGACCAAGCCGCGCGGCGACGGATACGACCAGGTCGGCTTCCTGCCGAACTACCACGGCTACGAGAACAACATCGATCACTATCTGGGCAGTTGGGGCCCGCGATACTTCGACTCGCGCGGCAAGGCGTTCCTCGCCCTCGATCCCGCCGTCGGGGAACTGATGTTCTTCCAGCAGAAGATGGTCCGCGAACTCGGCGGCTACGAGAAGCTGGAGCGGTTCCGCACGGGTCTCGGGGACGAGTTCGGTGCCGAGCACCCCTTCCAGACCGGCCAGGTCGCCATGCAGATGGACGGCGAGTGGCGGCTCGGCATGGCCATGGACGCCAAGGTGCCGTTCGAGATCGGCGTGGCGCCGATGCCCGTCCCGGACGAGGACCGGCTCGACTACGGCAAGGGGTTCCTCTCCGGCACGGTCATGGGGGTCTCCGCGCACAGCCGGAAGCAGAACGCCGCCTGGGAGCTGGTCGAGTTCCTGACCACCGACACCGAGGCCGTCGTCGCCTTCGCCAACGACATCCGCAACGTCCCCTCCACCTTCGCCGCGCTCAAGTCCCCGGATCTGAAGCTCGATCCACGCTTCAGGACCTTCCTCGACATCGCCCGCCACAAGCGGTCCAACACGGCGCCCGGCACCCTCGACGGCGGCGCGTATCTCCGCACCCTCCAGGACTTCGCCTACCGGTTCGAGAAGGAGAAGGACACCCGCGGCCTCATCCCCGGACTCCTGCGGACGGAACGGCAGATCGACGCCGACATGGCCCAGGCCGAGCGAGGATGACCGCCACCCTCCGGACGAGACGCCGGCGCCGTGCCCTTCGCACCCTCGCCTTCCTGTCGCCGTGGCTGGTCGGCTTCGGGGCCTTCTTCGGGTACCCGCTGGCCGCGACCGTCTCCTTCTCCTTCATGAGCTACGACGGGTTCGCCGCACCGTCGTTCGCCGGACTCTCCAACTGGTCGTACGTCTTCGGCGACTCGCCGCTGTTCTGGCCCGCGCTGCGCAACACCCTGTGGCTGGTGGTCGTGACGACCGCCTGCCGGGTCGTCTTCGGGCTCGGCGTCGGCATGCTCGTCACCCGGATCAAGCGGGGCGCGGGGCTGCTGCGCACCCTGTTCTTCCTGCCGTCTCTCGCGCCGCCGGTCGCCGCGACCCTCGCCTTCGTCTTCCTCCTCAACCCCGGCACCGGGCCGGTGAACGGCCTGCTCGCGCGGGCCGGGATCGACGGGCCCGCCTGGTTCGACGACCCGGCGTGGGCCAAGCCCGCGCTCACCGTGCTCGCGGTGTGGGGCGTCGGCGACCTGATGGTGATCTTCCTGGCCGCGCTGCTCGACGTCCCGAGGGAGCAGTACGAGGCGGCGGAGCTGGACGGGGCCTCGGCGTGGCAGCGGTTCCGGTACGTGACGCTGCCGAACATCGCGCCCGTCGTCCTGTTCGCCGTGGTCACCGGCGTCATCCAGGCGACGCAGTACTACGCCGAGCCGCTGGTCGCCGGGAAGGTCGCCTCGGGCGCCGTCAGTGGCTCCGGCCGGCCCTTCGAGCCCGGCTACCCCGACCGCTCCACGCTGACCCTGTCCCAGCTCGTCTACCAGCAGGGCTTCCAGCGCTTCGACTACGGGGCGGCGAGTGTCGTCGCCCTCGTCCTGTTCGCCCTCGCCCTGGCCTTCACCGCGCTGCTGATACGGCGGCGCGGCGGCAGCGCGCTCACCGGGGCGGGTGACTGAGCGATGGGCCTTCTGTCCGACTCGTCGGAGGTACGGGAAGAGTCCGGGCCCCCGTCCCACGCGCCCCGGCGCCCCCGTACCCGAGTTCCCCGTACCCGCGCCCCCCGTACCCCCGCACCCCGTACCGCCCGCGCCGTCCGCCGAGCCGCCGTCCTGCACTGGATCGCGGTGCACGCGCTCGCCGTCGCCGCCACGCTGTTCTTCGTCCTCCCCTTCGTCTTCGTCCTCCTCACCTCGCTGATGAGCGACCAGCAGGCCCTCACCCGCGACCTCACCCCCGACACCTGGGCGTGGGGCAACTACACGGCCGTGCTCACCGACCCCGACTTCCTCCTCTGGTGGCGCAACAGCCTGCTGTACGCGGGACTCGGCACCGTCCTCACCGTGGTGTCGTCCGTCCCCGTCGCGTACGCGCTCGCCACCTTCCGCTTCCGCGGCGAACGGCTGGTCCTGACCCTGGTCGTCGCCACGATGATGCTGCCGCCGCAGGTCCTCGTCGTCCCGATGTACCTGTTCTGGGCCCGGCAGCTGGACCTGTCCGGCACCCTGTGGCCGCTGATCGTCCCGCTGGCCTTCGGCGACGCCTTCTCGATCTTCCTGCTGCGCCAGTTCCTGCTGACGATCCCCCGCGACTACCTCGACGCGGCCCGCGTCGACGGCTGCGGGGAACTGCGCGTCCTGCTCCGGATCGTGCTGCCGCTGGCGAAACCGGGCCTCGCCGCGATCGCGCTCTTCCAGTTCTTCGCCGCCTGGAACGACTACTTCGGGCCGCAGATCTACGCCTCCGAGAACCCGTCCGCGTGGACCCTGAGCTACGGCCTGGAGTCCTTCAAGGGCGTGCACCACACCGAATGGAATCTGACCATGGCCGCGACCGTCCTGGTCACGGCCCCCGTGATCCTCGTGTTCTTCCTCGCCCAGAAAGCCTTCGTCGAGGGAGTCACGCGCACCGGAGTGAAGGGTTAGCCGACTGATATGAAGCTCGCTGTCGTGGGGGGCGGCTCCACCTACACCCCCGAACTGATCGACGGGTTCGCGCGGCTGCGCGCGACCCTGCCCGTCAACGAACTCGTCCTCGTCGACCCGGCCGCCGACCGGCTCGGCCTGGTCGGCGGACTGGCCCGGCGGATCTTCGCCAAGCAGGGCCACGAGGGACGCATCGTCACCACCTCCGACCTGGACGCGGGCGTCGAGGGCGCCGACGCCGTCCTGCTCCAGCTGCGGGTCGGCGGCCAGGCCGCCCGGCAGCGGGACGAGACCTGGCCGCTGGAATGCGGCTGCGTCGGCCAGGAGACCACCGGCGCGGGCGGCCTCGCCAAGGCGCTGCGCACGGTCCCCGTGGTCCTCGACATCGCCGAACGCGTCCGCCGCACCAACCCGAACGCCTGGATCATCGACTTCACCAACCCGGTCGGCATCGTCACCCGGGCACTGCTCCAGGCCGGGCACAAGGCCGTCGGCCTGTGCAACGTGGCGATCGGCCTCCAGCGGAAGTTCGCCGCGCGGCTCGGCGTCGACCCGTCCGCCCTCCACCTCGACCACGTCGGCCTCAACCACCTGACCTGGGAGACCGGGGTACGGCTCGGCGGGCCCGGGGGCGAGAACGTGCTGCCCCGGCTGCTCGCCGAACACGGCGACGCCATCGCCGACGACCTGCGGCTGCCGCGCTCCGTCCTCGACCGGCTCGGTGTCGTCCCCTCGTACTACCTGCGCTACTTCTACTCCCACGACGCCGTCGTCGAGGAACTGCGCACCAAGCCGTCGCGGGCCGCCGAGGTCGCGGAGATGGAGCGGCGGCTCCTGGAGATGTACGGGGACCCGGCGCTCGACGAGAAGCCGGAGCTGCTCGCCAAGCGGGGCGGCGCCTTCTACTCGGAGGCGGCGGTCGACCTGGCGGCGGCGCTGCTGGGCGGGACGTCCGGCGGCCGGGCGTCCGGTGGCGGGGCGTCCGGTGGCGGGGCGGCCGGCGGGGGGTCCCCGTACCAGGTGGTGAACACGTACAACAACGGCACGCTGCCCTTCCTGCCCGACGACGCCGTGGTGGAGGTGCAGGCGGCGGTCGGGCCCAAGGGCGCGGTGCCGCTGCCGGTGCCGGCCCTCGACCCGCTGTACACGGGGCTGATCGCGCACGTCACCGCCTACGAGGACCTGGCCCTGGACGCGGCGCTGCGCGGCGGCCGGGACCGGGTGTTCAAGGCGCTGCTCGCGCACCCGCTGATCGGGCAGACCGATCAGGCGGACGGGCTGACCGACCGGCTGATCGCGCACAACCGGGAGCATCTGGCGTGGGCGTGAACCTGAACGGCGCGCTGCTCGCGATCGACGCGGGGAACAGCAAGACGGACGCGGCGGTGCTCGCACGTGACGGCACGGTCCTCGGCGAGGCGCGCGGCGGCGGGTTCCAGCCGCCGGTGGTCGGGGTCGAGGCGGCCGTCGACGTGCTCGCGGAGATCGTCGGGCGGGCGTGGGAGGCGGCGGGCGGCGGTGCCACCACCGCCCCTGCCTTCGGGCAGGTCGCCGCCTGCCTGGCGAACGCGGACCTGCCGGTCGAGGAAGAGGAGTTGGCGGCGGCGCTGACGGCGCGCGGCTGGAGCCGGTCGACCCGGGTCCACAACGACACCTTCGCGCTGCTGCGCGCCGGGGTCGACGAGCCGCGCGGGGTCGCCGTGGTGTGCGGCGCCGGGATCAACTGCGCGGGGATGCTGCCGGACGGGCGGACGGCCCGGTTCCCGGCGCTCGGGAAGATATCCGGGGACTGGGGCGGGGGCGGCGGGCTGGCCGAGGAGGCGCTGTGGTTCGCCGCGCGCGCCGAGGACGGCCGGGGCGAGGCCACGGCCCTGGCCCGCGCGCTGCCCGGGCACTTCGGGCTGCCGTCGGTGTACGCGCTGATCGAGGCGCTGCACCGGGGGCGGCTGCCGGCGGAGCGCCGGCACGAGCTGACGCCGGTCCTGTTCCGTACGAGCGCGGAGGGCGACCCGGTCGCGCGGTCGCTGGTGGACCGGCTCGCCGAGGAGGTCGTGGCGATGGCCGCGGTCGCGCTGGGGCGGCTCGGGCTGCTGGCCGACGAGGCGCCGGTGGTGCTCGGCGGCAGCGTGCTGGCGGCGCGTCACCCGCGGCTGGACGAGGGGATCGCCGAGCGGCTGGCGGCGAAGGCCCCGAAGGCGGTGATCCGGGTGGTGACGGCGCCGCCGGTGCTGGGCGCCGGGCTGCTCGCGCTGGACGCGGAGCGGGCGGGGCCCAAGGCGGCGGCGCGGCTGCGGGCGCACTACGCGTAGGCCGGGCGGCGGGGCTCGCCTGGTGCGCCGGACGTGGTGACGGACGTGACGTACGTGCCCGGTGTGACGTGCGAAGTGAGTGAGGCGGACGGGGCGTCACCTGGTGGTGCCCCGCACGCCTGTTCACTCCTTCGGGCGACAGCCGGGACGGAACCGAATCCGGTCCGCGGGCGTATTCAGAGTGTTGGGAGGAGAGGAGGGGTTCGCCTGCGGCAGCGGTGCGGACGTGGGGCAGGATAGGAACAAGATCGGGTCAATCCCGGTGTGGGGACCGGGACCTTGCCGCCATACTGCTGGCCGGGTCACCGTCCGCAAGCGACCGGCAGGACGGGGTCGACGTCGAAGACCGAGGGGGAGGTCACGTGACATACCCGCCGAACGCGCCCGCCGCCTCGGCGGCGCGGGGCACGAGCGGTGCGCCCGCGCAGCCGGGCGTCCAGGTGCCCGCGCAGCCGGGACCGCCGCCGCAGCCGGGCCGGACGCCCGACGCGGTGACAGCGGCCGGAGCGCACGAGACGCCCGGGCTGTGGCGGCAGGGCCGCGCCACGCTGCGCCGGGCCGCCACCACGGAGCCGGGCCGGCTGCGGATCCTGGGGACGGTACTGGCCCTGCTCGTGCTCGCGTTCGGCGCGGTCACGGCCTCCGAGGTCGCCTACCGCTCCTCGTACGCGGACGACGTGGTGGACCGCAGCCAGCCGCTGAGCGCGGACGCCGCCGACATATACCGCTCGCTCGCCGACGCGGACGCCACGGCGGCGAGTGCCTTCCTGGCCGGCCCGCAGGAGTCCGCGGACATCCGCAAGCGCTACACGGACGACATCGCCACGGCCTCCCGGCTGCTGGTGAAGGCCTCCGCGAGCACCGGCTCCGACGGCACCTCGGCCCGTGAGATCACCACCCTCAACGAGAACCTGCCGCGGTACACGGGCCTGATCGAGCGGGCCCGCGCCGCCAACCGGCAGGGTCTGCCGCTCGGCGGCGCGTATCTGCGGTACGCGAACCAGACGATGAGCCTCCAGCTGCTGCCGGCCGCCGAGCGGCTGTACGCGGCGGAGACGGCGCGGCTCCAGCAGGACGACGACGCGGCCCGCACCTGGCCGTTCCTGTCGATCGTCCTCGGAGCGATGGCGCTGACCGTGCTGTTCCGGGCGCAGCGCCGCGACTACCGGAGAACGAACCGGGTGTTCAACCAGGGTCTGCTGGCCGCGTCGGCGGCCTGCGTGGCCGCGGTGGTGTGGCTGGTGGTCGGACACGGGCTGGCCCGGGCCGGGCTCGACGACGCCCGGGCGCACGGCCAGGAGTCCCTCCAGGTGCTCAACCAGGCCCGGATCCACTCCCTGAAGGCCCGCGCCAACGAGAACCTGGCCGTGGTCGCGCGCGGCGCCGTGCTCACCGAGGACGGCAAGACCGACAAGTACGAGGCCGACTACGCCGGCAGCATGGCCGCTCTGACCTCGGACCTGAAGGACGCCGCCCGGCTCGCCGACGACGCCACCGGTGCGGACCCGCTGACCGAGGCCACGAAGCGGACCGCGGAGTGGCGCGAGCGGCACACGCGGGCCCGGAAGCTGGACGACGAGGGCGACTTCACCGGAGCGATGAACCTGATCACCGGCACCGCGCTGTCCACCGGGCAGTCCTTCGACCAGGTCGACGCGGCGCTGGGCCGGGCCCTCGCCCACGAGCAGAACGAGTTCACCCGCGCCGCCGACGGCGGCCGGGACGCGCTGACCGGGCTGCCGCTGGGGGTGGCGGCGCTGGGCGTGCTCGCCGCGGCCGGAGTGGTCGTCGGCGGCAACCGCAGACTGTCGGAGTACCGGTGAGAGGGGGAGCCATGCCGGACGATGTCGAGCAGAAGGTCGAGACGGGACGGGTGCCGGACGGCACCCCCCAAGGCGGCGCCGACGCGCGCCCGCCCCGCCCGCGCCGGGTGGCCGGCCATGGCGCGGAGAGCGGCGCGGACGGAGGCGTTCCGGCGTACACCGGGGCCGGGGAAGCGGAGCCGGCCGGCGAGCCGGACCCGGAGCCGGTGACGGTGACCATGACCGCTCCCGTACGGGCGGACGGCCGGGGCGGCGGCGGGCGGCGCCTGGCGCGCCGGCTGCGCGGCTGGGGCGGAGTGGCCTCGATGGGAGTGGCGTGCGCGCTGACGGCGTCGCTCGCGCTCGTCGCGCTGCCGCACGCCGGTTCCGGGGCCCCGCACGGCCCGGGGCAGGGCGCCGTGGCGGGCGCGGGCACACCGCCGCGGGCGGCGGACGCCGACTCCTGCCGTGACCCCGAGGCGTCGCTGAGCCCGTCGAGCGTCGACGGCCCCTCGGTCACCCTGATCAAGGCGCGCGGCAAGCTCGTCGTCGGCGTCGACCAGTCCAGCTACAACTGGGGCTTCCGCACCCCGCCGACCGTCGCCCGGCAGCCCGACGGGGCGATCCGGGAGATCCCCGGCGAGCTGCGCGGCTTCGACATCGACCTGGCCCGGGCCATCGCCAAGGACATCCTCGGCGACGAGGACAAGATCGTCTTCCGCACCATCCCGACCAACCAGCGGATCGCCGCCCTGGAGTCCGGCAAGGTCGACCTCGTGGTGCGCACGATGACGATCAACTGCAAGCGGGCCGAGCAGGTCGCCTTCTCCACCGCCTACTTCCAGGCCGGGCAGCAGGTCCTCGCGCCCAAGTCCTCCCTGATCACCGGCTACGACCACTCGCTGGCCGGCAAGCGGGTGTGCACCGCCGAGGGCTCCACGGCCTACGAGGCGCTGGACGAGCAGTCGTTCGGCGCGGTCTACCAGGACAAGGGCGACGGCACCAAGGGCGACCCGGATCTGCTGACCGTGCCCAACCAGCTGGACTGTCTGGCCCGGCTCCAGCTGGGCGAGGTCGACGCGGTCGTCACGGACAACGCGCTGGCCGCCGGCCAGGCCGCCCAGGACCCGGCGGTCGAGCTGAAGGGCAAGCCGTTCACCACCGAGTACTACGGGGTGGCCGCCAAGCTCGGGAACGACGACCTGGTCCGCCGGGTCAACCAGGTGCTCGTGCAGTTCCGGCAGGGCCCCTGGCAGAAGGCGTACGAGACCTGGCTGAAGGCGGACCTGCCCGGGATATCCGGACCGCCCGCCCCGAAGTACAAGTAGAACGGAGAGGTGATCGATGGGCGTCACGGGACCCCCCGGGCCGGCCATGGACCGGGACGAGGTGGACCGTGCGCTGGCGCGGCTCGGCGCGGAGCACAAGGCGGTCGAGGACTCGCTCCTCGCGCTCCAGGACCACGCCGGCCGCAGGCTGCTCGAAGGCGCCGAGCTGACCGGGACGACCCGGGAGCGCTGGCAGCGCACCGAGCGGACGATCACCGTGCTGTGGGCGTGCTTCGAGGCGTACACGGCCGCCCTGCACTCCGCCCGTGAGGTGCGGTCCCGGCGGCGGTGGCCCGGCAAGGAGGAACTGACCGAGCTGACCGGTCTGCTGCGCGGGGACCATGTGCAGGTGCCGGGCGGGGCGGGCGACCAGGCCGCGCTGACCGAGTCGTTCACCCTGGAGGGCCTGGTCGCGCGGATGAACGAGCTGTACGCGCGCTCGCTCGACGTGGTGGTGACGGCCGACGCCGTCTGGTCGGCGCTGCCCGCCCGGATAGACCTGCTCGCCGCCGAGCTGGGCCGGACGCGTTCGCTGGCGCACTCGGTCGGGGTGCGGCCCGGGGAGCATCCGGCCGGCGACGAGCTGGCGGAGATCACGGCCGAGCTGGCGGCGATGCGCGCCCAGGTGGTGTCGGACCCGCTGGCGTTCTGGCGTTCCGCCGGGGGCAGTTCGGCGCCCGGCGGCGGGCGGCCGGACACCGGCCGTTACGACCGGGCGGCCCTCGCCCTGGAGGACATCCGGCGCGAGATCGAGGCGGTGCTCCAGGTCCGGCAGGACTCGGAGGACCGGCTGCTGCGGCTGCGGGACGTGCTGTCGCGGGCGGACCGGACGCTCGCGGAGGCGCGGACGGCCCGGGGCGAGGTGCTGGCGAAGATCGCCGCCTCCGAGGTGCCGGCGGTCAGCGGGCCGCCGACCGCGCTCCAGGAGCGGCTGGCGACGGCCGCCGAGCACCGCCGGCACGCCCGCTGGCACCGGCTGTCGCCGCTGCTCGACGCCCTGGAGCGGGAGGCGGAGGACGAGTTGATCCGGGCCCGCGAGTCGCTGACGGCGGTCACCGCGCCGCTCGCGGTGCGCGCGGAGCTGCGCGGCAGGCTCGACGCGTACAAGGCGAAGGTGGCCCGGCTGGGCGCGGCGGAGGATCCGCTCCTTGTCGAGCGGTACGACGCGGCCCGCCGGATGCTGTGGAGCGCGCCCTGCGATCTGCGGGTCGCCGAGCAGGCGGTGCTGCGTTACCAGCGGGCCGCGGCGGACGCCCTGTCGGCGCCGCGGGATTCCGTCGAGCGCGCCGGCGGCGGGGATGGTACGGACGGCAGGGAGAGTCAGTGGTGAGCGGGGAGCCCCGAGTGAGCAGCTGTCAGCGTCCGTCGTGCGAGGGATCGTACGAGGACATGGGAGGCGGCGAGCTGTACTGCGACACCTGCGGGCTCGCCCCGGTCGTCGCGCCCAGTGGCGTGCTCGCGGCGAATCCGACGGGCGTCGCGGTGCCGGCCCGGGAGTCCGGCAGCAGTTCGGTGCGCAGCTCGCGCGCCTCGTCGCGGGCGTCGGCGCGGTCCTCGGCGTCGCGGCGGTCGGTGTCCGGGCGGCTGTCGCGGTCGCTGTCGGGGCAGAGCACGGCGCGTTCGGTGTCGGTGCGCAGCTCGGGTTCGAGCGGCGCCCAGTCGACCCGGGGCCGGCTCGGCGCGGGTCTGGTGACGATGCCGGGGGTGCCGCGCCCCGATCCGCGCGGGGCAGTGATGGCGAACCCGGAGGTCCCGGAGAGGAAGCGATTCTGCTCGCGGTCCGACTGCGGGGCCCCGGTGGGCCGTTCGCGCGGCGACCGGCCGGGCCGTACGGAGGGCTTCTGCACCAAGTGCGGCCACCCGTACTCCTTCGTGCCGAAGCTGGCCGCCGGGGACGTGGTGCACGGGCAGTACGAGGTGGTGGGCTGTCTCGCGCACGGCGGTCTCGGCTGGGTCTACCTGGCCGTCGACCGGGCGGTGTCGGACCGCTGGGTGGTGCTCAAGGGCCTGCTCGACACCGGTGACCAGGACGCCATGGCGGCGGCCATCTCGGAGCGCCGGTTCCTCGCCGAGATCGAGCACGCGAACATCGTCCGCATCTACAACTTCGTCGAGCACCTGGACCAGCGCACCGGCTCCCTGGACGGCTACATCGTCATGGAGTACGTGGGCGGCAAGTCGCTCAAGGAGATCGCCAACGAGCGCCGGACGCCCGACGGGCGGCGCGATCCGCTGCCGGTCGAGCAGGCCTGCGCGTACGGCATCGAGGCCCTGGAGGCGCTCGGCCATCTGCACAGCCGCAACCTGCTCTACTGCGACTTCAAGGTCGACAACGCGATCCAGTCCGAGGATCAGCTGAAGCTCATCGACATGGGCGCGGTCCGGCGGATGGACGACGACGAGTCGGCGATCTACGGCACGGTCGGCTACCAGGCGCCGGAGGTCGCGGAGCTGGGCCCGTCGGTGGCGAGCGACCTGTACACGGTGGCGCGCACCCTGGCCGTGCTGACCTTCGACTTCCAGGGCTACACGAACGTGTACGCGGACTCGCTGCCGGAGCCGGACGGCATCGAGGTGCTGCGGACGTACGAGTCGTTCTACCGCTTCCTGGTGCGCGCCACCGATCCGGACCCGGGGCGCCGGTTCGGCTCCGCGCAGGAGATGGCCGAGCAGCTGACGGGCGTGCTGCGGGAGGTCGTGGCGCTGCAGTCGGGCCGGCCGCGGCCCGCGCTCTCGACGCAGTTCGGCGCCGAGACGCGGGTGACGGACACCGAGCTGTTCGCCGAGCAGACCGACGACGTGTCGGTCCTCGGCGTCCGGCGGACCGACGGCGGATCGCGGCGCCGGCGGCGGTCGCTGCCGACGGCGGTGAGCGGCCGGGGCGGCGCGTTCCTGCGCCCGATGGACGTGCCCGCGACGACGCTGGCGCTGCCGGTGCCGCGGGTCGACGCGGGCGACCCCAACGCGGGTTTCCTCGCCGGTCTGCTGGCCGCCGCGCCCGCCGAGCTGATCACCGCCCTGCACGCGGCGCCGGTCAGCTCGCTCGAACTGCGGCTGCGCGAGCTGCGGGCCCGTCTGGAGATGGGCGACCTGGGGGCCGCCGGGCGGTCCCTCGCCGATCTGGAGCAGGGGTACGGCGACGACTGGCGGGTGGTCTGGTACCGCGGCGTCACCTCGCTCGCGACCGGCGACCGGGAGAGCGCGGCGCTCGCGTTCGACGCGATCTACGACGCGTTCCCGGGCGAGCCGGCGCCGAAGCTGGCGCTCGGGGTGTGCGCGGAGGTGCTGGGCCAGCTGGACAACGCGGCCGAGTACTACCGCCTGGTGTGGGCGACGGACCCGAGCTATGTGAGCGCCGCGTTCGGCCTCGCCCGGGTGCGGCTCGCGGCGGGCGACCGGGCGGGCGCGGTGCGGGTCCTGGAGTCCGTACCGGAGTCGTCCATCCACTACACGGCGGCGCGGGTCGCGGCGGTCCGGGCCCGGCTCCGGCGCCGGCCCGCGAACGAGCCGCTGGGGGCGGACCTGACGGCCGCCGCAGCGCAGGTCTCGGCACTCGCGGGCTTCGGGCTCGACGCGGTGCGCCGCGAACGGCTGGCGACCGAGGTGCTGGGCACGGCGCTCGACTGGGTGCTGTCCGGCAGTCCGGGCGCGGGCCCCGAGGGCACGCTGCTGCTGGGCAGCGAACTGGACGAGCGCGGACTGCGCTTCGGCCTGGAGCGTTCGTACCGGGTGCTCGCCCGGCTCGCCCAGCGGGGCGAGGACAGGATCGAACTGGTGGAGCGGGCCAACCGTTTCCGCCCCCGGACGTGGGTGTGAGTATGTCCCTGAAGCCCAAGCCCCCGCACCCCCTGGGCAGCTGCCCCGTGTGCGCGGAACCGCTCGAGTCGGGGGACCGTTTCTGCGGGGCGTGCGGTTACGACCTGTCGGCCGCCGCGCCGCGGCCCGACCGGCCGACGGTGCCGATTCCGCTGCCCGTGGACTGGCCCGAGGCACCGCCCCGGGACGTCCAGGCGCTGTCGACGGCGACCCAGCATCCCGGGGATCTGCCGGGCACCGACTCGGGAGGCGAGGAGCTGCCGGTGATTCCGGTACGGACGGACGAGGTTCCCGAGGCGCCCGAGGCGCCGGACGCCCCGGCGTCGGAGGGCGACTTCACGCTCGCCGCGCCCGATCCGCGCGCCGCGCTCCAGTCCGACACGGCCGACGCGGGCGGCGCGGGCGGCGCGGGCGACACAGCCGGCGCGGGCGCGTCGGCGGCCGGCCCGACCCCGGCGAGCGGTGCCGCCGCCGACACCCGGAAGGTGTGCGTGGCCTGCCGGACCGGCCGGGTGGACGCCGACGGCTACTGCGAGCACTGCGGGCACGCCCAGCCGCGCGAGCGCGACCACATGGAGCGGGAACTGCCGTCCGTGGCCGCCGTCAGCGACCGGGGCCTGCGCCACCACCGCAACGAGGACAGCTTCGCCGTCGCCGCCGCCACGCTGCCCGACGGCTCTTCCGCCGCCCTCGGCATCGTCTGCGACGGCGTCTCCTCGGCGACCCGCCCCGACGAGGCGTCCGCCGCGGCGGCCGCCGCCGCGTGCGCCGCTCTCGAAGCCGCGCTGCCGGCCGGCACCCATCCGCAGACGGCCATGCACGAGGCGATCGTGGCCGCCGCCGACGCGGTCAACGCCCTCGCGACGCCGCCCGCCGGCGACCGCGAGCACCAGAACGCCCCGGCCTGCACCATCGTCGGCTCGGTCGTCGCGGGCGGGCTGCTCATCGTCGGCTGGGTCGGCGACAGCCGGGCCTACTGGGTGCCCGACGACCGCTCGGTCCCGCCCGCCCGGCTCACCGAGGACGACTCGTGGGCCGCGCAGATGGTCGCGGCGGGCCTGATGACCGAGGCGCAGGCGTACGCGGACGAGCGGGCCCACGCCATCACCGGCTGGCTCGGCGCCGACGCGTACGAACTGGAGCCGCACACCGCCGCGTTCAAGCCGGACCGGCCGGGTGTGGTGCTGGTCTGCACCGACGGGCTGTGGAACTACGCGGAGGCCGCCGAGGACATGGCGCGGGTGCTGCCCGCCGACGCCTCGGACCGTCCGCTGCACGCCGCCCAGGTCCTGGTGGGCCACGCGCTCGACGGCGGCGGCCACGACAACATCACCGTCGCGCTGCTGCCGTTCGCGCTGCCGCCCGAGGAGGCGGAGCCCGCCGTCTGACGGACCGTCCGGCCCCCACCCCCCACACCTCTCCCGTTCTTCCTTCTCGTGAGCCGAGGAGCCGCATCTCTCATGGCCAACTTCTCCAAGCCGACCGGACCGCAGTTCTCGGTGGACGTGTACCAGAACGAGTTCCTGCCGGAGGGCGGCCGGGACGTCAACGCGATCGTCACGGTCACCGCGACCGGCGGCGGTACGTCGGGCGGTCTGCCCGACGCCGCCGCGGGCTCCGCCGCCGTCGTCCTCATGCTCGACTGCTCGGGTTCGATGGAGTACCCGCCGACCAAGATGCGCGGGGCGCGCGAGGCGGCGGCCGCCGCCATCGACACCCTGCGCGACGGCACCGCCTTCGCGCTGGTGGCCGGTACGCACGTGGCACGCGAGGTCTACCCGGGCAACGGGAGACTCGCCGTGGCCGACGGGCGCACCCGCGCCGAGGCCAGGCAGGCGCTGCGCGCGCTGACCGCGGGCGGCGGCACCGCCATCGGCACCTGGCTGCGCCTCGCCGACCGGCTGCTGTCCGCCGCCGAGGCGCCGATCCGGCACGGCATCCTGCTCACCGACGGCCGCAACGAGCACGAGGCACCCGCCGACCTGCGCGCCGCCCTGGAGGCCTGTACGGGCCGGTTCACCTGCGACGCGCGCGGGGTGGGCACCGACTGGGAGGTCGACGAGGTCCGGGGCATCGCCCGGACACTGCTCGGCACCGCCGACATCGTCGCCGACCCGGCCGGGCTCACGGCCGACTTCACGGCCATGATGGAGCACGTCATGGGCAAGGAGGTGGCGGACGTCGCGCTCCGCCTGTGGACCCCGGTGGGGGTGGAGATCTCCCTGGTGAAGCAGGTGGCCCCGACGGTCGAGGACCTGGCCGGCCGGCGCACCGGGGCGGGCCCGCGGGCCGGCGACTACCCGACCGGTTCCTGGGGCGACGAGTCCCGCGACTACCACGTCTCGGTCCGCGTCCCCGAGGCCGCGGTCGGCCGGGAGATGCTGGCCGCCCGGGTCTCGCTGGTCGTCCCGGACCCGGCGGGCGGGGCGCCGGCGACGCTGGGGCAGGGGCTGGTCCGGGCGGTGTGGACGGACGACATGGTCATGTCCACCGCCATCAACGCGCAGGTGGCGCACTACACCGGCCAGGCGGAACTCGCCGATGTGATCCAGCAGGGACTGGACGCCCGCAAGTCCGGTGACCACGACGGGGCGACGGCCAAACTGGGCCGGGCCGTGCAGCTCGCCGCGGCCTCCGGCAACGCCGATACCGCGAAACTGCTTTCGAAGGTGGTGGACGTGGTCGACGCCGCGACGGGTACTGTGCGTTTGAAAGCGAAGGTCGCGGAAGCGGACGAGATGACTCTTGAGACGCGCTCCACCAAGACCGTTCGTGTGAAGAAGTAGCCCGTTGCCCGGCAGGGCACGGACGACGAGAGGGGGAAGCACCGACATGCCTACCTGCCCGAACGGACACCAGTCGGTCTCCGATGACTGGTGCGAGGTCTGCGGCCACCGTATGGCGGCCGGGGCGGGTGCGCCGACGGGTGCCGTTCCGCAGCCTCCCCCGCCGCCGCCCGCCTACGGCTACCCCGGACCGGGCGGCCCGGCGGGTCCCGGCGGCCCGGGCCCCGGCCCTGCCGTACCCGGCCCTTCCGGCATGTCCGGCCCTCCCGGTATGCCCGGTCCTGGCATGTCCGGCCCTCCCGGTATGCCCGGTCCCGGCATGTCCGGCCCTCCCGGTATGCCCGGCCCCGGCGGACCCGGTATGCCCGGCGCGCCCGGCGGCCCCGGCCCGTACGATCCGGGCGCGACCGCCCAGGCCGAGCTGTGCCCGCAGTGCCGCACCCCGCGCGAGCCGATGGCTCCGTTCTGCGAGGAGTGCCGCTGGAACTTCCTCACGAACACGGCGACCTCGTACACCCCGATCTCCCCGAACTCCCCGAACTCCGGCCCGGCACCGGGGGGCGCCGGCCTGCCGCCGGGCTTCCAGACCCCGCCGGGACCCCCGGCCCCGCGGCCCGCGGACCCGTTCGAGTACCAGGGCTCGCGCCCCTCGCAGGTGAACCGTCCGGCGGAGCCGCTGAGCACCGACCCGACGCACCAGCAGGCACCGGCGCAGCGCCCGCCGATGGCCGGCCCGCCGGCGTCCCCGGCCCCCGGCCCGGGCCCGGCCCCCCAGCCGCCGCAGGGATTCCCGCCGCCGCAGGCACCGCAGGCGTTCCCGCCGGCCCCGCCCGCGCCGGGTCCCGGCATGCCCCCGCCGCCCGCGCCGCACGGCAACGACGACTGGCTGCTCCCTCCCCCGTCGCAGCCGGAGCCCCCGGCGCCCGCCGCGGCGCAGCCGGCCCCGCCCGCGCCGCCCGCGCCCGGCCCCATGGCCCCGCCCCCGCTGCCCGGCCAGGGCGGCCCGGTGCCGCCGCCCGGTCCGCAGTCCTTCGGCCCCGGAGCCCCCGGCCCACACGGTCCCGGCGCGCCCGGTCCGCATGGTCCTGGCGCCCCCGGCCCGCAGTCCTTCGGTCCCGGGCCCGGGGCTCCGCAGGGCCCCGGGATGCCGGGGATGCCCGCGCCGCAGCAGGGACCGCCCGCGCCGTTCCAGCAGCAGCAGCCCGCCCCGCCCGCCGGGTGGACCGCGGTGATCGGCCCGGACCGCGACTACTTCATGGCGATGATGCAGCGCAGCGGCCCGGAGGCGACGGGGCTCAACATGCCCGCGTACTCCCCCGAGCAGCGGATCAGCCTCCAGGGCAGCCAGGTCAGCATCGGCCGCCGCCGGCACTCCACCGGCGAGTCGCCCGACGTCGACCTGTCGGTCCCGCCGGAGGACCCGGGCGTCTCGCACCAGCACGCGGTTCTCGTGGCGCAGCCCGACGGCTCGTGGGCGGTGGTGGACCAGAACTCCACCAACGGCACCACGATCAACGGCTCGCCCGACCCGATCCAGCCCTATGTGCCGGTGCAGCTCACGGACGGCGACCGGGTGCACGTCGGCGCCTGGACGACGATCACGGTCCGCCGCGGCTGACCCGACGAAGACGTTCCGTCACGCGTAGTCCGGCAGCGGCCAGGCGTGCGGCCCCTCGGGGTCGTCCAGCCAGGCCCACTGCCGGCCGGCGCGCAAGGTCACCCCGAAGCGCTCCCGCTCCGGCCGCCCCTCGTGGTGCCAGAGCGTGAGCGCTTCGCGCGGTTCCAGGGCCTGTCCCGCGAGCCCGGCGAGGAAGCCGGCCTCGTCGTCGTACACCTCGGGGTACGGCTCCGCGGACCGCTGTCCGGGCGGGCGCGCGCCGCCGCCGCGCAGCGGGACGAAGTACGCGGAGGTGGCCAGGAACCGTCCTTCCGCGTGGTCCGGTCCGCGCACGGTGAGCAGGATCAGCCCGGTGGACAGCGGGGCGAGGATCCGCGCGCCGGGGCGGCACTGGGCGAGCCAGCCGGCCGGGATCGCGGGCATCTCGCAGGTCGCGACGATCCGGTCGTACGGGGCGCGCTCGCGGCAGCCGCGGGCGCCGTCGCCGGTGAGCACGGCGGGCCGATGGCCGGCGGCGGCCAGATGGGCCCGGGCGGATTCGGTGATCTCCTCGTCCAGGTCGACGGTGGTGACATGGCCGTCGCCGAGCCGGTGGCCGAGCAGCGCCGCGTTGTAGCCGGTGCCCGCGCCGATCTCCAGGACGTCGTGGCCGTCGCCGGGGCCGAGCGCTTCGAGCATCCGGGCCATCAGGGACGGCTGGCTGGCCGAGGAGACGAGTTCGCCGTCGCGGACCCGGGTGGCGAGGGCGGTGTCCTGGTGGGCGCCGCGCAGCCAGCGGGCGCGGCGGGCGGGGTCGGGGTCGCCGGACCAGAGGCGTTCGTAGCCGGCCGGGCCGGGGACGTAATACGCGGGGACGAAGAGATGGCGCGGCACCTCGGCGAAGGCGGCCCGCCAGGCCGGGTCGCGCAGCGCGCCGACGGCCTCGATCCGGCGCACCATCGCGCGCCGCTCCGCCGCGGCCGCCTCGGCGAACGGGTCGGGCGCGCTCCCTGTGGCCCCGGAGCTCCCCGTACTCCCGGCGCCTCCCGTACCTCCCGTACCTTCCGCGTCTCCCGTACCCCCGGGGCCTCCGCCACCCCGCGGGTCCTCCGTACCCCTCGTGCCCCTCATACCCCGCTCGTCTCGCATGTCTCCACTCTCCTGCCGCGGGCGCCGGCGAGCGATTCCGGCCACAGCGTCCGGACCCCCGTTCCTTCCCCGGAGCGTCTGAGACGATTGACGGGTGAACGAGATTCCGCGCGACACGCTTCAGGAGCAGACCTTCTACGAGCGGGTGGGTGGCGAGGAGACCTTCCGGCGCCTGGTCCACCGGTTCTACGAAGGAGTGGCCCAGGACCCGCTGCTGCGGCCGATGTACCCGGAGGAGGATCTGGGCCCGGCCGAGGAGCGGTTCGCGCTCTTCCTCATGCAGTACTGGGGAGGTCCGCGCACGTACAGCGAGCGCCGCGGCCATCCCCGGCTGCGGATGCGGCACATCCCGTTCACGGTGGACCGGGCCGCGCACGACGCCTGGCTGGGGCATATGCGGGTCGCGGTGGACGAGGCCGGGCTCGCGCCGGAGGACGAGCGGGAGCTGTGGGCGTACATGACGCACGCCGCCGCCGCGATGATCAACAGCGCCGGCTGACGGCCGCCGCGCCGCCCACCTCCCGCCCGCCATCCGCCCCCCCTTTCCGGCCACCTCCGTCCCTCCCCTCTGACCGCCCGCTCCCGGACGAACACATTCCGGTGACCGAACCCCGAATAACGGTCACGATCGGATCAAGGTGGGCCCACAGGCGGTTTCCAGACCCCTCCCCCTCTGACAGCATCCGATGAACGTTCGAGACTGAACGATCATGGTGTTTCAGGGGGGAACCGGGTGACGGGCTTTGTACTTCTGCGCGTCAGAGCGCATCGGCTGCTGCTCGCCGCCGCCCTGCTCGCCGTCCTTCTGACGACATCCGTACTCGCCACACTCGCCGCCTTCTCCGGCTCGATCGGCGACGCCGCGCTCCAGGGCACCCTGAAGGGCCGCTCGGCGCCCGCCGCCGCCCTCGTCGTCACCGGCCGGGTCCCGGCCGACCACCGGGCGAGCGCCGACGCCGCCGCCCGCAAGGGCGCGAAGGAGACCTTCGCCGGGCTGCCGGTGACCGTACGGAAGCTGGAGGCGTCCGGCCCGTACGCGCTGCCCCGCGAACTCCAGCCGCCGGCCGCCCGCTCCGGCGACCCGGACCTCACCCAGTTCGCCGCGCTCGACCGCTCCCGGCTCACCCTGGTCCGCGGCGCCTGGCCCAAGGCCGGCGCCCCCGCGGGCCCCGGCGACCCGGTCGAGAGCGCGATACCGGAGGAGGCCGCCCGCCGGCTGAAGATCACCCCCGGCACCGTCCTCGACCTCGCCGACCGGCTCGGCGGCAAGCCGCTGAAGACCCGGATCACCGGCGTCTACCGGCCCGTCGACACCGCCGACCTGTACTGGCAGCTCGACCCGGCGGGCGGGCGCGGCGTGAAGACCCTGGTCTTCACGACGTACGGACCGCTGGCCGCCGACCCCGCCGCCCTCACCTCCGGCCGGCTCACCACCGGCAGCACCTCGTGGCTGGGCGCCGCCGACTACAGCGGCGTCGACACCGGCCGGATGGAGTCCCTGCACGCCTCCGCGACCGAGGCGCCGAAGGCGATCCTGGCCGACACGGCCGGCTTCGGCACCACCGTCAACGTGTACACCTCGCTGCCGACCGTCCTGGAGCAGACCGACCGGGCACTGCTCGTGTCCCGCTCCACCCTGTCGATCGTGGCCGTGCAGCTCGTGCTGCTCGCCGCGTACGCGCTGCTCCTGGTGGCCCGACTGCTCAGCACCGAACGCTCCGGCGAGACCGAACTGCTGCGCGCCCGCGGCGCCTCGCGCGCCCGGATCACCGGACTCGCCACCGTCGAGGCGCTGCTGCTCGCGCTGCCCGCCGCCGTCGCCGCCCCGCTGCTCGCGCACCCGCTGACGCGGCTGTTCGCCGACCGCACCGCGCTCGACGCGCTCGGCCGGCTCGACGTCGTACCGTCACCCACGGTGTGGCTGGTCGCGGCCGGCGTCGCGCTGTGCTGCGCCGCGGCCGTCGTCGCCCCGGCGCTGGCCGCCGGCGACGGCACCGCCATCTCGCTGCGCAAGGGCCGGGACGCCGCGCTGCCCGCGTCCGTCAAGGCCGGCGCCGACATCGCCCTGCTGCTCATCGCGGGCATCGCCTACTGGCAGCTGAACCGGCAGTCGGGCAGCGGAGCCGGGGCGCTGGCCGGCGACCGCTCCGGCGCTCTCGGCGTCGACCCGCTGCTCGTCGCCGCGCCCGCCCTCGCGCTGCTCGCCGGAACCGTCCTGACGCTGCGCCTGCTGCCGCCCGCCGCGAAGCTGGCCGAGCGGCGCGCCGCCGCCGGCCGCGGACTGCCCGCGGCGCTGGCCGGCTGGCAGTTCAGCCGCCGCCCGCTGCGCGGCGCCGGCCCGGTGCTGCTGCTGGTCCTCGCCGTCGCCATGGGCATGCTGGCGATCGGACAGAGCGACTCGTGGGACCGCTCGCAGCGTGACCAGGCCGACTTCAAGGCCGGCACGCCGGTACGGGTGCTGAGCGCGGGCCCCGGCGAACTCGCCGACACCGAACGCCTCGCGGCCGTGGACGGGGTCCGCGAGGTGGCGGCCGTCCACCGGGACACCACCGACCTCGCCGGCAAGCAGGCGACCCTGCTGGCCGTCGACACCCGGCGCGCCTCCGGCGGACTGCGCTTCCGCCCCGACCTCGCCGACGGCTCGCCCGGCGCCCGGCTCGCCGCCGTCACCCCGAAGCCGGAGAAGCAGGCCGGCATCCAGCTGCCCGCCGGTACCCGCGCGCTCACCCTCGACCTGCGCGACCAGGCGCCGAAGGGGACGCCGAGCACCCAGGTCACGGCCGTCCTGGAGGACGCGTACGGCATGCCGTTCCACCGGCTGATGGGCACCCTGCCGGCCGACGGACGCACGCACCGGCTCACCCTCGCGCTGCCCGAACTCGGCGACGCGCACGGCTTCTTCCTGTCCGGCCTCACCCTCGACGGCGCGGTCGACCAGGGCAGCGGCGGACAGCGGACGCTCTCCGTGGAGAAGGTCTCCTCCGTCCGTGCCGGGGGCGCCGAGCAGCCGATCGACGTCCGCGCCGCGCTGCCGGCCTGGAAGGCCGTGTACACGGTGAAGGGCGAGCCGGGCGAGGCACAGGCCACCCCGCTCCTCGGCCGGGCCACCGCCACCGCGCCGCTCACCGTCGGCTTCATGGCCGGCAGCACCAAGCGCAGCGACATGTGGGCCCGGCAGGACGCCTACACCGTGTCCCTCGACGCGCCCCGGCCCGTGCCGCCGAACCAGGTCCCGGCCATTGCGACCGACGCCTTCCTGACCGCCGTCGGCGCGAAGAAGGGCGAGGTCATCGAGGTCTCCTTCAACGGCAACACCCTCCAGGTGAAGATCGCCGACACGGTACGGGAGCTGCCCACCACCGGCCCCGGCGCCCGGTCCGTCGCCGTCACCTCGACGACCGCGACCCCGCAGGACGGCGGCGCGCTCCTGGTCGACCTGACCACCGCCAACCGGATGCTGTCCGGGCGGGACGCCGCGGCCCTCGCGCCCACCGAGTGGTGGCTGGACCCGAAGCCCGGACGTACCGACGAGGTCGTGAAGACCCTGCGGGCCCGCCCCGACACCGACCCCGCGCAGGTGGTCGTACGGGACGAGATCGCGGCCGAACTGCTCGGCGACCCGCTCGGCGCGGGCCCCAACTCGGCGCTGATGGCGGTCGCGGCAGCGGCCGCGGCGCTCGCCGCGGTCGGCTTCGCGGTCGGCTCGGCCGGCTCGATGCGGGAGCGGGCGCAGGAGTTCGGCGTGCTGCGCGCGCTGGGCGCGCCGCGCCGGCAGCTGGCCCGGCTGATCGCCGCCGAACAGGGCGTCCTGGTCGGCCTCGGCCTGGTGGTCGGTGTCGCGCTCGGCACGGTACTGACCCGGGCCGTCGTCCCGCTGATCGTCCTCACCGGACAGGCGGGCCGGCCGGTACCCGAGGTCCTGGTCGAACTCCCGGTGACGCACGTGCTGGTGCTGCTCGCGGGTGTGGCGGCGCTGCCGCTGGTCATCGTGGCGGCGATCGCGCTGCGCCGGAACGACCCGGCCGTCACCCTGCGCACGCAGGGGGACCACTGATGGCCGCCCCGGGTTCCCCCGCCCCCTCCTCGCCCGCTTCTCCCCCGTCCACTCCCGCCCGCGGAAAGGCGACCGCCATGTCCCGCAAGCCCGCCCGTGCCGTGGCGCCCTGGGTCCGGACCCGGTTGCGGACCGCGCCGGGCGCGGCGGTCTCCTTCGGGCTGCTCATCCTGGTCACGGCCTTCCTCGCCGCGGCCCTGCCGTGGACGGTCGACGCGTACGAGACGGACGGACTGCGGCACGCCATCACCGACGCGCCGCCCCGGCGCACCGCGATGACCATGACCACCAGGGCGTCGAGCAGCCTCGTCCCCGAGGCGCAGGCGACCGAACTCTCCCCGGCGAAGCTGCGCCAGCGGCGCGACAAACTGGTGCCACTGCTGCCGCAGCCGCTGCGCGTCGACCTCGCGGACTCGGCGTACGGGGCGCGCACCACGACCCGGCTGCCCACGCTCGACCCGTGGCTGCCCATGCCGGACGGCCTCCCGCCGGAGCTGGTCCTCGACGCTCCCTCCGCGCTGGCCGGCAACGCCCGGTACCTGTCCGGCCGCGCCCCCGGGGCGGGCAAGGACGGCGGCATGGAGGCCGCGGTCTCCGAGAACACCGCCAAGACACTGCACCTCAAGGCCGGTTCGGTCGTCCATGTGTCGGGCACCGACGGCAAGCCCAAGGCGATCACCATCACCGGTGTCGTCCGGCCGGTGGGCGTCAAGCGCGCGTTCTGGTCGTTCGATCCCACCCTGCACACGCCGGTCTACTCGATGAAGGGCAGCGTCGACGACCCCAAGTGGTACTGGATCGCCGCGCTGATCGTGTCGCCGGAGACCGCGCCGCAGTTCGTGAACACCCTCGGGGAGCCGGAGCAGTACTGGCGGTTCGCCCCCGAGGCGGGCCATCTCACCGCGCAGGACACCGACAAGCTCGCCGCGGCCCTCGCCTCGGTCGGCGCCGGCCCCGGTCTGGTGCGGATCCGTGACGTCCTCGGCGACAACGCCGGCTTCGGCACCGACCTGGACCTGGTGGTCGGCGGCTTCCGGGGACTGCGGGACTCCATCGCCTCGGTGGTGGCGGTCGCCGTGTTCGGGGTCGGCGCGGTCGCGGCCGTCGTCCTCCTCATGACGGGCGGCCTGTTCACCGCCCGCCGGCACCACGAACTGGCCCTGATGCGCTCCCGGGGCGCCTCCCTGGCAGGTATCGGCGGCCGGCTGCTCGGCGAGATGGCCGCCGTCGCCGTGCCCGCCGCGGTACTCGGCCTGGCCCTCGCGTTCGTGTTCACCGGCGCCTCGGCCGACCGGCTCGTACCGGGCTGCCTGGCGGCGCTCGCCGTCACCCTGATCGGCTGTCTCGTCGTCCCGCTGCGCGCGGTGTTCCTGCACCGCAGGCCGCAGCTGCACAGCGCGCGCGACGACCTGATCGTGGCCCGGCCGTCCCGGCGCCGTACGGTCGTCGAACTCACCTTCGTGGTCCTCGCGGTGGGCGCCGTCACCGCGCTGCGGCGCCGCGGCGTGGACGACACGGCCGGCGGCCCGGGCTCCGGCACCGACCCGAACGCGGTGGCCCCCTCCTCCGTCGACTACCTGGTCAGCGCGGCCCCGGTGCTCATCGCACTGATCGCCGCCTTCGTCCTCGTACGGCTGTATCCGCTGCCGCTGCGCTGGGCGGCCCGGCCCGCGCGCCGGCTGCGCGGCGCGATCGGTTTCCTGTCCCTCGCCCGGGCCGGCCGTTCCTCGGCCACCGGGGCGCTGCCGCTGCTGGCCCTCCTCGTGGCACTGACCACGGCCGCGTTCGGCGGCGCCGTGCTCACCGGCGTCGACGAGGCCCGCGACCACGCGGCCTACCTGGCGACCGGCGCGGACGCCCGGGTGAGCGGCGGCACGGGCTGGGCGCCGCTGGCCGCCGGGGTGGAGAAGACGGTCCGCGACTTCCCCGGGGTACGGGAGGTGTCGCCGGTCCAGGTCGAGCTCGGGCTCGAACTGCCGGCCCGTCCGGGCGTCGACGACACCGGCATGGGCGCCCCGCTGATCGGCGTCGAGCCCGGCTCGTACGCGCGGCTCGCGGACCGGCTCGACCTCGGGGCGTTCCCCGCCGGCCTGCTGAAGGACACCGGCACCGGCGGCCCCAAGGCGGTCGGCGACAACGAGCGGGTGGTCCCCGTGATCGCCTCGCCGAAGGTCGCCGAACGGCTCGGGGACAAGCCCCTGGAGATCATGGCGGCGGCCGGCCGGTTCCATGTGAAGGTGGTCGCCGTCCGCACGGTCACCCCGGCCCTGCCCGAGAAGGAATTCCTCCTCGTCAACGCCGCCGACCTGGTCAACCAGGCGCCCACCACGCTGCTCGTCACGGGCAAGGACGGGGCGCTCGACGGCAAGGCACTGCGCGCCGCGGTCCTCGCCAAGGACAAGTCCGGCTACGTGGGGCTGGCCTCCGAGAAGCGGGCCGGCACCGTCGAGTCGCCGCTCCAGACCGGTGCCGAACGGCTCTACCTGGTCGCCATCGCCGCCGGCGCCGGCTACGCCGTCCTCGCCCTGCTGCTCTCCCTGCTCCAGGCCGCACCCGAGCGCACCACGCTGCTCGCCCGGCTGCGCACCATGGGCCTGACCCGGAGCCAGGGCCGGCTGCTGCTCGCCCTGGAGGCGCTGCCGCAGGCACTGCCGGCGGCGGTGGGCGGCGTCGTGGTCGGCTGGGCGACGATCCAGCTGCTGTCGCCCGGCGTCGACCTGGCCCGGCTCGCGCTCGACGGCGCGACCTCGGAGGCCATGGAGCTGGGCGCGACCCTGCGGGCGGACGTGTGGTCGCTCGGTCTTCCGGCGGCCGGGGTGGTCGTGCTCGCGGCCGGGGCGGCCGTGACACAGGCCTGGTGGGCGGCCCGTAAGGGCTCGATCAAGGAACTCAGGGCAGGAGACGCACGATGACGACGACCTCGACAGCCTCGGGGGCTCCGGGAGCCTCGGACTCGAAAGCCTCGGCCGGGACCACGCTGGAGGAGCTGGAGCGGCGGGCCACCGCGCACCGCGAACGGCCCTCGTACGGCCATGACGCGCTGATCGCCTGCGACCGGCTGGTGCGCATCTTCACCACCGACGGGGTGGAGGTGCAGGCCCTCCAGGGCCTGGACCTGCTGGTGCAGAAGGGCGAGCTGATGGCCTTGGTCGGGGCGTCCGGCTCCGGCAAGTCGACCCTGATGAACATCCTGGCCGGGCTGGACATCCCGACCGCCGGCGCGGCCACCGTCGCGGGCTGCGACCTGCTCGCCATGGACGGCAAGGCGCGGCTGCGCTACCGCCGCGACGTGGTCGGCTTCGTCTGGCAGCAGACCGCGCGCAACCTGCTGCCGTATCTGACCGCCGTGCAGAACGTCGCCCTGCCCATGCAGTTGCGGGGCGGCAAGGGCGGCCGGTCCAGGGACATGGGCAAGCGGGCCGACGAGCTCCTGTCGATGCTCGGCATCGGCGACTTCCGCGACCGGCGCCCGGACCAGCTGTCCGGCGGCCAGCAGCAGCGGGTGGCCATCGCGGTCGCGCTCGCCAACGACCCGTCCGTGCTGCTGGCGGACGAGCCGACCGGTGAGCTGGACTCGGCCACCGGCGAGCAGATCTTCGCGGCGTTCCGGCGGGCGAACGAGGAGCTGGGCACGACGATCGTGATCGTCACCCACGACCAGAAGGTCGCCTCCGAGGTCCGCCGTACGGTCGCGATCCGCGACGGCCGGACCTCGTCGGAGGTGCTGCGGCGCACGGAGATCGACGCCGAGGGGCAGGAGTCGCTGGTGGCCCGGGAGTACGCGATGCTCGACCGGGCGGGCCGGCTCCAGCTGCCGGCGGAGTACACGGAGGCGCTGGAGATGCGGCACCGGGTGGCCCTGGAACTGGAGTCGGACCACATCGGGGTCTGGCCGGGCGACGACCAGGAGCGCTGATCCCCGTAACCCTGGTACGCGCCCCCGAGTCGTCTCGGGGGCGTGTCAGGGGCGCAGGGCCAGCAGTCCGGCGTCGGTGGGACGGAAGCCCGCATCCGCGTAGAAGCCGGCGAGGTACGGCTCGTAGTCCACGTGCAGCCAGTGCGCGCCGCGGGCGCGGGCGGCGTCGGCGGCGGCCCGGACGAGCGCGACACCGAGCCCCCGGCGGCGCTCATCGGGGTGGACGGTGGTGTCGAGGACGAAGGCGTGGACGCCGCCGTCGCCGATCACGTTGACGTATCCGACGAGCCGGCCGGCCCGGCGGGCGGTGACGTGCAGCAGCCGGCGGGCCAGGACCGGCGCGAAGTCGGTGTCCCGGTGGCCGGGCCAGGAGGCGTGGAACAGCGTGTTCAGCTCGTCGCCGGTGAGCGCGGCGTCGACCGCGAGGACCGGCGCGGAGGCCTCGGGGGCCTCCGTACCGGAGCCTCGGTCGCTCATCGGGCGTCGCCCGGGGTGACGGTCAGCGCCGTCGGGACGTCGCGCAGGGCGACCGACCCGTACGGGGTGCGCAGCCGCAGCCACGGACCGGCGGCGTACAGGGCCACCGGCAGTTCCTCGTCGGGGACGGGCGGCAGGAAGCCCAGGGACTGCGCGGCGTGCGCGGCACGCAACGGCAGGCCGGTCCCGGCGAAGGTGCGGGACCAGATCTCGCGGCCGATGCGGTCGCGTTCGGCGCGGGTGCGCCGTTCCTCGGGCAGGGCCTCGTCGCGGGACCGGAACTCGGCCACCGCCGCGCCCACCGCGCCGCGCAGCTCGGCGAGGGACGGCAGTCCCCCGACCCGCTGCCAGCCGGTACGGGGCGGCAGCACCCCGGCCCAGGGCGGGCCGGTGACGGCGGCCGGCACCAGTGCCTTGCCGGCCGACTCCTCGACGCCTTCGAGGAGTTCGCCCGCGGAGACGGTCACGTCCAGGCCGACGGAGTCGGCCAGGCGCGCCGTACGGATGGCGATCACCTCGAACGACGGCGGCCGGCCGAACACGGCGACCGCGCCCCCGCCTGCCTGGAGACGGACGGCGGCGGCGCGGTCGTAGTGCAGCAGCCGGCGCAGGAAGGCGGCGAGGCCCGCCGCCTCCCTGGGGTCGGCGAAGTGCAGTGGCGCGGACACGGTCATGCGGCGGAGGCCCGGGAGGTCATCCCGTCGTCCATGTACTCCTTGAGGAACGACTTCTCCTCGTCGCTGATGCGACGCGGACGCTGCTCCTCCAGGTTGTACGGCACCACGACCGTGGACGCCCGCACGTACGTGACGTCGGGGTCCTTGATCTCGTACGCGATCGTCAGCGACGCCGCGCCGATCCTGGTGACCCAGGACTCGACGGTGACCGGCTCGTGGCGGTGCGTCAGGGGCCGTACGTAGTCGATCTCGTGCCGGGCCACGACGGACCCGCCGGAGAAGGACGGGCTCCCGTCCCCCGGCGCCAGCCGGAACATGAAGTCGATCCGGGCCTCCTCCAGATAACGGAGGAAGACCACGTTGTTGACGTGCCCGAAGGCGTCCATGTCCGACCAGCGGAGGGGACAGGAGTAGATGTGCCTCGCCATGGGAGTCGCCGGCCTCAGCCTCGGGTCAGCTTCTTGTGCGTGGCACGGTGCGGACGGGCGGCGTCCGCACCGAGCCGCTCGACCTTGTTCTTCTCGTACGACTCGAAGTTGCCCTCGAACCAGAACCACTTGGAGTCGCCCTCGTACGCCAGGATGTGGGTGGCGACTCGGTCGAGGAACCAGCGGTCGTGGGAGACGACCACGGCGCAGCCGGGGAAGTCGAGGAGCGCGTTCTCGAGCGAGGACAGGGTCTCGACGTCGAGGTCGTTGGTCGGCTCGTCGAGGAGCAGCAGGTTGCCGCCCTGCTTGAGGGTGAGCGCCAGGTTGAGGCGGTTGCGCTCACCGCCGGAGAGCACGCCGGCCGGCTTCTGCTGGTCCGGGCCCTTGAAGCCGAACGCGGAGACGTAGGCGCGGGACGGCATCTCGACCTGGCCGACGTTGATGTAGTCGAGGCCGTCGGACACGACCTCCCACAGCGTCTTCTTCGGGTCGATGTTGGCGCGGCCCTGGTCGACGTACGAGATCTTGACGGTCTCGCCGACCTTGATGTCGCCGGAGTCCGGGGTCTCCAGACCCTGGAGCATCTTGAAGAGCGTGGTCTTGCCGGCGCCGTTCGGGCCGATCACGCCGACGATGCCGTTACGGGGCAGGGTGAAGGAGAGGTCGTCGACCAGGACCTTCTCGCCGAAGGCCTTGTTGAGGTTCTCGACCTCGACGACGATGCTGCCGAGCCGCGGGCCCGGCGGGATCTGGATCTCCTCGAAGTCCAGCTTCCGCATCTTGTCGGCCTCGGCGGCCATCTCCTCGTAGCGGGCGAGGCGGGCCTTCGACTTGGCCTGGCGGCCCTTGGCGTTGGAGCGGACCCACTCCAGCTCTTCCTTGAGGCGCTTGGCGCGCTTCGCGTCCTTCTGGCCCTCGACCTTGAGGCGGGAGGCCTTGTTCTCCAGGTACGTGGAGTAGTTGCCCTCGTAGGGGATCGCGCGGCCGCGGTCGAGCTCGAGGATCCACTCGGCGACGTTGTCGAGGAAGTACCGGTCGTGGGTGATGGCCACGACGGTGCCCTTGTACTTGGCCAGGTGCTGCTCCAGCCAGTTCACCGACTCGGCGTCGAGGTGGTTGGTGGGCTCGTCGAGGAGCAGCAGGTCGGGGGCCTCCAGGAGCAGCTTGCAGAGCGCCACACGGCGCTTCTCGCCACCGGAGAGGTTGGTGACCTGCCAGTCGCCGGGCGGGCAGCCCAGCGCGTCCATGGCCTGCTCCAGCTGGGCGTCCAGGTCCCACGCCTCGGCGTGGTCCAGGTCCTCTTGGAGCTTGCCCATCTCGTCCATGAGCTCGTCGGTGTAGTTCGTCGCCATTTCCTCGGCGATCGCGTTGAACCGGTCGAGCTTGCCCTTGATCACGGCGACGCCGTCCTGGACGTTCTCCAGGACGCTCTTCGACTCGTCGAGCTTGGGCTCCTGCATGAGGATGCCGACCGAGTAGCCCGGCGACAGGAACGCGTCACCGTTGGAGGGCTGCTCGAGACCGGCCATGATCTTCAGCACGGTGGACTTACCGGCACCGTTCGGGCCGACCACACCGATCTTCGCACCGGGCAGGAAGCTCAGCGTCACGTCATCGAGGATGACCTTGTCGCCGTGCGCCTTGCGCGTCTTGCGCATGGTGTAGATGTACTCAGCCAAGAGAAACCGTCCGGCAAGGAGTGAGTGGGCAGATGGAGTCCATCTTGCCTGACCGAGGGCCGTCGGCGGAAACCACATCCGCCGGGGCCGCCTGAGCTGCGCCTTCTCCGGGTCCGGCGGGTAGCCGGCCGGACACCGTGCGTCATACGGGTGCACACGGACGGGTTACCCGTGACTCGGCTCACGCGCGCCGCGCTCCTGTCATCAGGGCCGCTTCACGTCATCCGGGCCGCTTCACGTCCTCGATGTCCGCGTCGGCGGAGACGCCGAACGCCGTGATCGCCGTCGTGCCGCCCTTCACGCTGCCCGACAGGCACAGCGGGTCCTCGAAGAGGCGCAGATCGAGGACGAAGCGCGTCGTCCCGTCCGTGCGCTCCAGGCCGCGGATGCGCCCGTCGATGTAGCCGAGCTTGTTCAGCGCGGCTCCGACCCGCGCGGGCGTGGGGTCGGGGAGCGCGTCCAGCTCCTTGGTGATGCGCCGGACGTGCAGCCGGGCCTCGCACCGCTGGGCGGGGTCCAGCTCCACCGTGGACGCGGGACGCGCGGAGGGCGTGGCGGGCGCGGGCGGCCCGGGGGGACGCTCGTCGGTCGGCAGCGGCCCGCCCGGGGTCCGTGCGGGCTCCTCCCCCGGGGACGCGGGCGGCTCCGGGGGCTCCGTGGGGAAGTCCGGGTAGCACGGCTGTCCCACGGCGATCCTCATCTTCATGAACTCCACCTCGGGATCCGTCGCGGGAGGCACGGCGGCGGGCGTGGCCCGGACGCCGCCGGCCCCGCTCCCCGGCGCCGCCCCTCCCCCCTTTCCGGTGTTCTCGGTTCCGCAGGCGACGAGCGTCCCCAGGGAGAGGGCGGTCGCGGCGGCCAAGACGGCGATGCGTGTGAGGGTCATGCGCTCAGTCTCGAAAACGCGTCCGATCCCGCGCATGAGCACGCGTACTCATCCCCACCGGCCCCGCGTACCCATGCGCGGGCACCGGGAGACGGCGAACGGCCCCGGTGCGCGGGATGCGCACCGGGGCCGTTCACTCAAGGGGCTGCCTTACTGGCCGGCCGCCTTCTTCTTGCGGAGGAAGAACATCGCCCCGCCGCCGACGACGACGAGCGCGGCGGCGATGCCGGCGATCACCGGGGTGGCGCTGGAGCCACCGGTCTCGGCGAGGTCGCCGCCACCGGTGTTGGTGCCCGGGGTGTTACCGCCGGTGGTGGTGCCACCGGGGGCCGGGGTGGTCTCGGACGGCGTCGGGCCGGGGGTGGTCTCGGACGGCGTCGGGCCGGGGGTGGCCGTCTTGCAGTCCAGGACGCCCTCGACGACCTTCTCGAAGCCGTTCGGGCCGGTGATGGTGAACTTGTACGCCTCGTCCTCGGCGACCGGGACGGTGAACGTCTCGGACTTGCCCGCGGCGACGGTGTGCTTCTCGCCCTTCAGGTCGAAGGTCCAGTCCTCGTCGCCCTTGTTGGAGGCGACGATGTCCAGGCCACCCTTGGCGCAGTTCTTCACGGCCGTGACGGAGGGCAGCGCGCCCTGCTTCGCCCAGGTCGCGGTCGCCTTGGCGGTGACGGTGGAGGTGCTGGTGCCGGCCAGGATGAGGGTCTGGCTCTTGACCTTCTTGCTGACGAACGCGCGGCCGATCGGCACGGTGGTGTTGGCCTGGACGTTCAGCTCGGCGCTGCCGTCGGCGGTGCCGGCCGGGACGCCGAAGTAGATCTTGCTCTCGCCCTTGGAGACGGAGGTGATCGCCTTGCCGTCCTTGTCGACGATCTGCACACCGGCCGGGGCACCCGGCGCGAGGGAGACCGCGGCGGTGTCGGCGTTGGTGTCGACCGTGATCGGGCCGAGACGCTCGCCCGCCTTGCCGGCGACGGAGGACGGGGACAGGCTGAGCGACGCCTTCGGCTCGGCGAGGTTGGTCGCCTTGGCCTCCAGGTAGTCGGTCAGCTTGGCCGCCTCGGCGTTGACCGGGGTGGCGTCGACCTTGTCGGAGAAGTGCCAGATCGCGGCCTGGGTGGCGGCGGCGGCGGTCTTCGGGGTGAGCCCCTTGGCGCCGGCCTTGCGGGCCAGCTCGCCGAGGTCGTTCACCTGCGGGTAGGAGTTCTGCAGGATCCAGCGGATCTTGCCGGCGTCCGCGTTGTTGTGGAGGGACGACTGGTCCCAGCCGACCTCCTCGTAGTCCTGGCCCTTGAGGGCGCTGGTGTGGAAATCGATGCAGTAGGTCTGGATGGACCCCCCGGACTTCACGTCCATCTCGAAGAGACCGGCGGAGTACTTCCGCTCACTGCCCTTGATGGTGACCGTGTCGAAGATCTTCAGGTCGCCGAGCGTCGCCGTGGCACCACCGATGCCCTGGTTGCCCTCGTCCGCCGCCGCCGGTCCCGCGACGGCTATCGCGCCCGCGGCGACCAGGCCCGAGACCATGGCCGCGGCGGCAAGGCGGGCAACGCCGCGCCTGCGTACAGAAAACATGGAATTCCCCTCCGGACAGGCTGCTCCGCGTCGTCGAACGCGACGCGTGGGGGGAGCGCCTGCCTGCAGACTCACTGACCCACGGGAAGCAAACGCCTCATGAGTACCCAGAATCCTAGGGAGCGGGAAGCCCTGGATATCCCTCCGTGCGGTCTGATAACCATTCCGACTCGAAATCGTTATCAGAGCCTGTGAGTTGAGGCGGATCCGCAGGTCGCGGTATCGACAAATCCTCATAACGGAAGGTCAGGAGGCGGCCACCAGCGGTGGGTCGGCCGGGGTCCGCCAGGGGTCCGGCACAGGATCGGACACTCCGTCAAGAGTCTTGTCGGGTACGGCCGCGGGCCGGGGTACCCCCTTCCGCTCGTCCGGCGGAGCGGCGCCCGCGGCCCCCGTCCGGACCGCCCGGCGGAACGCCGCCGTCCCCCGGGTCAGATCGTGGCCCACCGCCGTCGCGTCCACGTCCACGAACGTCTTGCGCCGCCCGTCGTGCTCCTCCTCACGCACCCTCAACCGCCCGTGCACCACCAAGGGTTCCCCCACCGACACCGAGGCCGCCAGGTTCACCGCCAGCGTGCGCCACGCGGACACCGTGTAGAAGCTGGTCGGCCCGTCCACCCAGGCCGCCCGCTCACGGTCCCAGCGACGGGCCGTCGCCGCGAACCGGAACCGGGCCATCCCGCCCGTCACCGTGTCCCGGTACTCCACGTTCGTCGCCACGTTGCCGACCAGGGTCACCGTCGTCTCGTTCATCTGCCGCCGTCTTCCGTCCCGTTCGGGCCCTCACGGCGAGGGCCCGCGCTCGGAACCCATACTGGCCCTCTTCCGAAAATTCCGCCCAAACCTGTGGACAGGGGGGCAGTTGTGGAAAACCCCGTCACCGAAGTGGGTGACGGGGTCCGGGGAGAGAAGGGGACGAACGCGGTCAGAACAGACCAGGACGCGGGCTCATCTGGCCCGCGCGGCACCCGCCCGCGTCGGCCCGAACCGGGTGCCCCGCGCGACGCCGCCGAACGCCGCCCCGCCGCCCCCGTGCCGCGGTCCCGCCCCCATGCCGATACCCATGGCCCGGCCGCCGACCCGCCCGGCACCCGAGGCCGTCCCGTACTGCTCGCGCACCTCCCGGTACCGCATGAGTTCCGCCGCGACCGGGTCGAGCACCCGCGCCCGGCCGCAGGCCGCCGCCGCCTCCCGCAGCCGCCGCTCGGCCTCCTGCCCGTACCGCCGCGCCGGGCCCCGTACCGCCGCCGCGCACGCCCACTCCACCAGCGGGCCGCCGACGATCCCCGCGAGCATGATCAGGGCGGGCAGCAGCAGCCCCGGGGTCAGCACCCCGGCGATCTGCCCGATCAGCCACAGCGCGCCGAAGATCTGCAACAGCGTCATCGTCACCTGGCCGAACACCGCCGCCGGCCACCACGCGGGCCGCGGCGGGCGGGCCGCCGGGTCGCCCATGGTCACCGTGAGTTCGTCGAGCGCCTCCGGCAGCCCCTCGGCCCCGCGCGCCGCCGCCTCCCGCACCGCCTGCGCCCAGGGCCCGGGCAGCCCGCGCGCGGCCTCGTCGGAGACCGCCCGCACGGCCTGCTCGACGCGCTGGCGGGCGGTCAGCTCGTCCTCGACCGGGCTGGTCAGACGCGTGTCGGTGGTGCCGTGCGCGCGGACCGACTCGTACCAGCGGTACAGCCGCAGCCACGGCGTCCCGCAGGCCTTGATGGCGGTCCGCCGCCAGACCCGCTCGGCCGCCTCCCCGGCCGCCCGCGCGCCGACCGCACCCGCGAGCCGGTCGGCGAACTCCTCCCGGGCCCGCTCGCCGAGCCCGGGCCGCCCGTCCGCCACGTACACCGGACGCAGCCGCGCGGCGGCCGCGTCGACGTCGGCGGCGAGCCGCCGCTCGGGCGCGGTCCGCTCCTGGACGAACCGGCCCAGCAGCTCGCGGAACTCCCCGACGCCCGCGCCGGTCAGCGCCGACAGGGACAGCACCGTGGCGCCCGGCTCGCCGTGCTCGCCCAGCGCCATGCCGTCGTCGTCGAGCAGCCGCCGCAGATCGTCGAGGACGAGATCGGCGGCCTCGGTGCCGAGCCGGTCGATCTGGTTGAGGACGACGAAGGTCACCTCGGCGTGCCCGGAGAGCGGCCGCAGATAGCGCTCGTGCAGGGCGGCGTCCGCGTACTTCTCCGGGTCGACCACCCAGATCACCGCGTCGACGAGGCCGAGCAGCCGGTCCACCTGGTCGCGGTGGGCGGTGACCGCCGAGTCGTGGTCGGGCAGGTCGAGGAGGACGAGCCCCTGGAGATCGCTGTCGCCGGTGCCGCCCGCGAGCGGCCGGCGCCGCTGCCGACCGGGGATGCCGAGTCGGTCGAGCAGCCCGGCGGCCCCCTCCGACCAGCACAGCGCGAGCGGCGCGGAGGTGGTGGGACGGCGCAGGCCGGTCTCGGCGACGGGGACGCCGGCGAGCGCGTTGAACAGCGTCGACTTGCCGCTGCCGGTGGCACCGGCGATGGCGACCACGGTGTGCCGGGACGACAGCCGCTGCCGGGCGGCCGCCTCGTCGAGGACCCGGCCGGCCTCGGCGAGGACCTCGCTCTCGACACGGGTCCGGGACAGGCCGACGAGTTCGTGGAGCGCGTCGAGGCGGACGCGCAGGGCGCCTCCGTAGGTGCCGCCGAGGGCGGGCAGGGCGTCGTCCTCGGGGGCGGACTCGGGCGCGGGCGCGGCCTCCGCCGCGTCCGGGTCGTCGCTCCGGGGCGGGGCGGGGGCGCGGTCGGCGGCGCGGCGGGCGATCAGGCCGTCGTCCCAGCGGGGGTCGGGCCGGACGGCGTCGAGGTCGGGGTCGGCCGCCTCGGGTGTGTCACGTGCGGGGGGTCCGGTCTCCTCGGCCGCGGGCTCGGCCGGCGTCCGCGCGACGGCGGAGTCCTCGGGGCCGGCCGCCTCCTCCGTCCGCTCCTTGCTCCAGTCGTCCGCGCCTTTCGCGCCTTTCGCGTCCTTCGCGTCCTTCGCGTCCATGCCCATGTCGACGTCCACGGCGTCACTTCTCCTTCTGCAGTACGGAGAGCGCGGCGATCAGTTCGGCCTGCGGCTCGGGGGTCACGTCGAGGGCGTCGAGGGGCGCGAGGCACCGGTCGCGTTCGGTGTGCAGGGCGCGGTCCAGGTACGCGGCGGCCAGCTCGGCGCCCTTGTCGCGCAGCCGCAGGGCCCCCTGGGCGCCGAGGAGTTCGGCCAGCCGGTCGCCGGCGGCCCGGGTGCGCCGGCCGCCGAGGAGGACGGCGGCGAGGAGCGCGGTGAGGGTCTCGCTGTCGGGGGCGGCGGGCGCGGGCGTACGACGGGCAGCGCGGGCGGTGCGGCCGGTGCGGGCCGTACGGACGGTGGCGGGGCGCTCCATCTCCCGGACCTCCTCCTCGACCATCTCCTCCAGGACCCGCCGCCAGCGCCGTACGGTCATGGCGACCCGCTCGCCGGAGTCCGGGTCGGCGCCGAACCGGCCCGGGCGGCCGTACGGGGCGAGGGCGCCGGCGGCCGGCTCGCGGCGCCAGGCGTCGCGGACCCGCTCGTCGGCGGCGGCGACGGCGCACTGCACGAGCGCGGCGAGGGACTCCACGAGGGCGTCGAGGAGCTCGCCGGCGGAACTGTCGCGGGGGTAGCCACGCCAGCGCGTCCGGGCGTCCCCGGCGAGGGCGGCGCCGCGGCGCACCTGCTCGCGCAGCCGCCGCCCCTGTTCCTGGTACGCCGCCTCGACGGTGCCCCCGAGCCGTACCGCCGCCGCGTACTGCGCCGCCACGGCCCCGGCCAGCTCCGGCATGCGGGTGTCGAGCGAGTCGAGCACCCCGGCGGCGGTCCGGCCGACGGCCTGCTGGCGGGCGGCCGGGTCCTGGGCGCAGTGGGCGAGCCAGCCGCGCAGCGGGGCGACGGCGTTGTCGGGCAGCAGTCCGCTGCCGCCGCCGGTGGACTCGGGCAGCTCGGGGATGGTGAACCGGGGCAGGTCGCCGAATCCGGCCTTGTCGAGCAGCGCTTCGTACTGCCGGGAGACCTCGCCGATGACCTGGTGGGGAACGCGGTCGAGGACGGTGACGAGGGTCGCGTCGTACTCCTTGGCGGTCCGCAGCAGATGCCACGGCACGGCGTCGGCGTACCGGCTCGCGGTGGTGACCATGACCCAGATGTCGGCGGCGCAGATCAACTCCGCGGCGAGGAGGCAGTTCTCGACGACGAGCGAGTCGATGTCGGGCGCGTCGAGGAGCGCGAGCCCGCGCGGCAGGGTGGCGGAGGTCTCGACGCGCAGGGAGTTGTCCTCGGCGGGCTCCTCGGCGTGGTCGTCGTCCTGCTGGGGCAGCCAGACCCGGGTGAGCTGGGGCAGGACGCGCATACCGGCGAACCAGTGGTGGTCCTCGGGGTGGCAGACGAGGACGGGGGTACGGGTGGTGGGGCGCAGCACCCCGGCCTCGCTCACGCGGCGCCCGACGAGCGAGTTGACCAGCGTCGACTTCCCGGCCCCGGTGGAGCCGCCGACGACCGCGAGCAGCGGCGCGTCGGGATCTTTCAGGCGGGGCACCAGATAGTCGTCGAGCTGTGCGAGCAGCTCGGCCCGGGTCTGCCGGGCCCGGGGCGCGCCGGGGAGCGGAAGGGGGAGACGCACGGCGGCGACACGGTCGCGCAGGGCGGAGAGTGCGTCGATGAGCTGGGGCCGTTCGTCCAAGGTCACCACATGCGAAGAATGCCCAATTTGGGAGCCTTTTTGAAGCGTATGGCGGCCCTGCGCGCCGACCGAACGGATGTAGCCGGGAACGTCAGGCATAACGACTGCACAACACCCGGCCCGCGTGGCGCAAAAAGCGCTGCGTGAATCGCACCTGCCTGCGATTATCGGACCGCTTCACCGAACCTCCACATCGTGCCACGCAGGTGAAGCAGCCGGGCCAGGGCCACGGGACCCCTATCCTTGACCCCGGCCGCAACCGGCCCCCGTAGCTCAGTGGATAGAGCAGGTGCCTTCTAAGCACTTGGCCGCAGGTTCGAGTCCTGCCGGGGGCGCACGACGAAGACCCTCCTTCGGGAGGGTCTTTTTGCTGGTCAACGGCGGTTTGCGTGATCGCCCCAGCCCGCCGGACACTGCCCCAGAGAGCTGGGGAGGTGTCCGGCGGTGTCCGGCTGTCACCGGGTTTCTGCAGGTGGCCACGGAGAATACGCGGAGAAATTTTCCGGGACCCCCCGTCCTGGCCGGATCCCTGGCTCGCGCGACTACTCGATGCGCTTCTTCAAGTCGTCGAGCTGCCCGTTGATACAGCGGGCGTACGTGGTCAGCAGGACGGGGACGCTGTTGCCCGCCCACTCGGCCACCGTCGCGGGCGGGATGCCGGCGTTGAGCCAGTTCGTCAGGCAGGTGTGGCGGAGGTCGTACACGCGACGACCGAGGGGGGTGCCGAACTCGTAGGAGGTGAGCACTTCCTTCCGCGCCCGGCGCCACGCTCGCCTGATCACTGACCCGGCGAGGTCTCCGCCCTTCTCCCCCTGCATCAGGAGATCGCCGGGCTTCAGCCCCTCCTTCTCGATGTGGGCGCGGAGAATCCGCGTCAGGGAGGGGCGACAGGGCACCGTACGGGTGTCGTCCGCAGCCCGGCCCTTGAGCCCGCGCTCCTCGCGCACCTCACCCGTGTCCGTCCACTGCTTGCCGACCTCGGGGTGGGCGATGTGGAGCAGCAGCTCCCCCCACTGATCCTCCGCGTCCGGGGCGGGCAGGCGCACGTCCCCGACGTCGATGGCCACGACCTCCTCGGGCCGGGCCCCGGCGTAGTACATCGTGGCGAAGAAGGCGTGCAGCCGCCGACCGCCCCGCGGTCGCGCGTAGACCCACCCGAGCAGTCCGGCGGCCTGCTCGTTGTTGAGCAGCGATCGTTTGTCGATGGCGGACGACGTCTTGGCCGCCGTGGTGTTGGTGCCCTTGCCCTTCGGGAGCGGGTTCTCCTTCAGCACCTTCTTCTTGAGGGCGTACTCGAAGAGGACGTTCAGGACTCGCTTGGTCCGCCGGGCCGAGCTGGCGGCCACTGGCGTGCCGTCCAGCTTCGTCCCGGCCGCGCGCAGCGCCGTCTCCACCGTGCTCTCGTCCTCCCAGGCGGACATGGGGAGCGAGTTCCGCTGCACCCATCGAAGGATCACTGCGACCTCCGGCGGGGCCTCGTCCCGCCGGAGCGTGTTGAAGGCGTACTCGCGCAGGGCCCGACGCACGTCGACTCCCTTGAACGCCGTCGGCTGAGAGCGGAGCAGGGCGATCGTGACGGGCGTGAGCGCCTTTGCCACATTCCGTCGATTGTTCGCGGATGTCCGCCCCCAGAGCTGGTCAGCGAACTGGATCGCGAAGTCGTACCACGCCACGCCAGCGGCGCGAGACGCGTACGAGACCGGCAGCCCGGTGGAGAGGCTGAACGCCTCCCCCTTGCTGGCGGCGGACACCAGTCCCGAGCGGAAGGAGTCCGCGAGAGCTACCTTGCTGAACGGCTTCCGCCACTCCTCACCCTTCAGCAACCAGCGGACCGTGTACGTGGTCTTCTTCTTGCCCACGTACACGGTGGTCTTCCAGAACTTCACGTCGTACGTCGTATCCATCAAGCAGCGTCCTCGTGGTCACACAGCCAGAGGTCAAGGTCGGACCGGCGCACCCGGAGGTCACCGTTCGGAAGCTTGATGCAGCGGGGGGCCCGCTGCTTCTGGCGCCATTCGTAGAAGGTGGAGCGGGAGATACCGAGTTCGTCGCACAGCTCGGGGACGGTGAGCATCGCGCGGGTCTTGGGCGTGCTGGCCATCGGAGCCTCCTCCGGCAAAGTTGGAGTGACATTGCTCTGAGTCGCGACTCATCGCGACTCAGAGCGGTAGTGACGGGGTTTGAGTCGCGATGAGTCGCGACTCTCAGGAATGTGGCGCCGGGGGATTGAGCGTGATTCCGGCGTACGTGGCGACCTGCCGGCCGTAGGCGTCGCGGGGGCGGGTGCGGTGGAGCTGGGGGACGACGGACAGGAGGTTGCGGCCGAAGAGCTGCTTGGTGCCGAGGGACTTCATGCCGTTGTCCTCGGCCCACTCCTTCCAGGCAGCCCACAGGGCGTCTACGGGGACTTCGCACGTGGGGCCGGTGGTGCAGCGCTCGCGGACGAACGCGCTTGTGGGGCTGGCGGTGTCCTGCATCATCGTGACCGCGTCCCGGGAAGATGCCGGTGCGGTGATCCGGCCGGTGCGTTCCAGGCGGGCGAGACCGTCGAGGGCCCAGTTGATGATGCCGGGCATCTCGGCGATGAGCCGGTCGAGGAGGGTGGGATCTTCCTTGCCGAGCCAGGAGCGGGTGGTGTTCAGGACGATGAACCGGTTCGCGATGACGCCGCTGCTGTCGCCGAAGTTCGGCAGCTCGTTGGTCAGGATCATCAGCCGGGTGGGCAGCTTGCCCGTCCAGGGCTCGCGGTACTTGCGGTCGATGTCGATGGTGTCCTCGCCGGAGATGGTGAGCAGCCGCTCGACCACGGCCACGTTGCTCTCGTTGCCCAGCCGGGCGTCGGAAATGATGGCGAGGGGCTTGCCGATGAGGGTGGAGAGACCGAAGTTCGTGCCGAGCCCGGCGAGGGTGGGCCCGGCCAGGTTCTCCTTGCTGACCAGCTCCTTCAGCACTCGGGCGATCGTGCCCTTCCCGGAGCGGGAGGGGCCTTTCATGAGCAGGATCTTCTGCTGGTCGGTCCGGCCGGACAGGACGTAGCCGAACCACTCCTGAAGGGCGGCGACGGGCTCGGGGTCGTCCGGCCAGATGTCCCGGAGGAACGTCTCCCACTCCGGGGCGGTGGCCTCGGGGTCGTAGTCGAAGGGGACGGCGGCGAGGTTGAAGAAGCTGGGGTTGTGCGGCAGCAGCTCCCGGTCCCGGATCCGCAGCAGCCCGTTGCGGCAGGCGACGATCGGGCTGGTGTCGTGCCGTCCGCGTTCGCCGTCGATCCAGTCCGGGGCGTCGATGTCGCTGGACAGCAGCGTGATGCCGTACATCGCGTCCAGCAGATTGCTGATCTTCGTCTTGGTCGGTGCCCACTCCCGGACGTCGGGGAAGCCGTTCTTGTCCTCCCCGGCCACGAACGTGGCGTGCTCCAGGCGTCGGTAGAGCCCGGCGCGCATCTCGGCCTCGTCGTACTCGCGCCAGCAGGTTCCAGTCCAGCGCATCCACATGCCGTGCCAGCGACGCAGCCGCAGTCGGCCGTCCTCGGTGTGCCAGTCGGGCACGATCCGGCGGGCCACGGCCATGGGGTTGGACGGCGAGGGCAGCTCGTTCGAGGGGGTCATCTGGTGGTCCTCCTCGATCGGGTGCGGGTCAGGGCTAGAAGGGACGCCTTCGGCGACGCCCTTCGGGGCGCCTACCGCCGTCGCCCGCGGCTGCTGGTCTGCGGCAGTCACGTCGTGGCTCCCAGGGCGAGGCCGCGTGTGACGGCCCGGCGGGCGTAGGGCTCGGGGACGCCGACGGAGACGGCCGCGTCGACAAGGTCTTCGCCGAGGGCGTCGAGCCCGCACGGCCCGGGGCAGGCGGTGTGCTGCTTGGCGAGGAACGCGGCGGCCCCGTACGCGGCCGTCCCAGCGCCCTGATCGGGGCGGCCCTTGACGTGGCTGACCCCGCGCGCCGCGCCGGTGCGGACGAACCGCTCGGTGTGGCGGCACCCGGTGGCCACGCTCCGGTCCCACCGGGCACGGGTCACAGACGAAGAGTCCACCGCCTCGCCCGGGCGGGTGGACTCTTCCTTCACGATGAGGGCGAGGACGGCCGGCGGCAGAACCTCGATCGATCCGGTGCCAGGACCGAGCCACCGGGCGTACGCCATGAGGGACTTGATGTCGACTCCGGGCCGTACGTGGTTGGAGGAGCGCATCGTTCCCCGGTAGATCCAGTGCTCTCCGCGCGTCGTGGTCACGGTCGTCGTGGGCGGCAGCGTGTGGCGGGCCCAGTCGACGGCGTCCGCGTCGTCCAGGTCGACCACGGTCACCCCCGCGCCGCCCGGGTGGTAGCCGACGACTCCCGCGTCGCGCCAAGCGGCCGCCCACGCGGCCGAGGTGATGACGGCCGGGTCGGTGGTGGCGGCGGCCCAGGCGTGGCAGGGCAGCGGGCAGACGCAGGGCCCGGGGGTCTTCATGTTCGGGCGCCCACCGCACCGGGGCGGTGTTCCGGCGCAGTCGAGGCAGTTGCCGACCGGGCCCTTCCCCGCCCGCAGCGGCAGCACCGGCAGGGAGCCCGCGGTAAGGGACAGCGCGGTGGCGATCAGGTGCCGGCCGTCTCGCCGGATGAGGGTCGGTTGGGTCATGCTGGGTTCTCCAGTTCTCTTGAGGGTGCTGGGAGGCGAGGGCGGCCCCGGACTTTGGCGAGACGGGGGCCGCCCTCGGTATGTCAGGCGGCGAACAGGGCAACGTCGCCTTCGTCGTCCGGGCTGAGGGGTCGTGGGGTAGCGGTGCGGGCCGGGCGCGCCAGGATCGGCGTGGTGGGGCCGTCGTTGTGGAAGCGGGTGGTGCCGATGTCCTGCTGGGGGCGGGCCGGGTCGGTCTTGTCCGGCGGGCGGTAGAGCCGCGGCGCGTCCGGGTGGGCGTGGTTCCACTCCTCCGCACACACCTTGTGGACGGGCTCTCCGTCGTGGGACCGCATCGGGGTCGGCCGGCCACACAGGCAGCAGGGCCGGTCCCGGCGGCGGTCGAAGTGCGAGTTGTCGCCCCAGTCGAGGACGGGGATGGGGGCGGGGGTCGCGTCCATCCCGGCCCGCTACAGGTTGGGGATGGCGGCGATGACGGCGTTGGCGAGGTTGTTTACCGGTCCGGCGGCGCCGGTGGAGGCGAGGAAGAAGCCGAACATGACGGCGATGAAGGCGGAGCCGTAGCCGAGGCTGTTGGAGCGCAGGAGGAAGAACAGGACGAGCCCGAAGACGGCGACGAGCGAGACGGTTATGACCATGAGCTGTCTCCCTGGGGTGGCGGGTCAGGATGAGGTGGGGCGCTGGGCGCGGGTGCCGTCGCGGTGGATGGCGCGGCTGTGGTTGTGCAGGCGGCGTCCGACGCGCAGTCGCTTGCCGCGTCCCTTGCAGCGGCGGCAGATCTTGTCGCGCTTGGGGCGGTTCTTGCGGTCGAGGACGACCTTGTGGCCGATGCCGCGGCACTTGCGGCAGTTGGCGAACGGCGACGCCATACACAACAGTGCGTAACCGGAGAGGGTGAGCAGGGCGAGGAGGCTAGCGAGGGCCATGGAGGGGTCGCATCCCTTCGATGAGGCGGGTTCCGGGGGGTTTCGCAGGTGGGCCGCTAGACGCTAGTTCGCTGGCCAGGGGCCCTATTTGGTGCTAGCGGGGGTGCTAGACCTAGCAGGCGCGGGTGCTAGGCCTAGCGGTGCTGCTGGGTCAGGCCGCGTCCCGTTCTGCCTTACGCTTCGTGACGGCGGCGGCGATGTCGGTGCGGTCGATACCGCGCCGGTTGGCGCCCTTACCGTCGTCGGTGGTGCCCCAGACCTGGCCCGGCTTGATGCCGTGGGGCTTGAGGGCGGCGGTGACGTTCTCGCCCTTCCAGCCGGTGTAGGCGTCGGGCCGCAGAGCGGCGAGGCGGCTGGCGAGGCGCTCGCACCACACGGCCTTCTCGTCCTCGGCGATGACGTCGAGGAGGTCGGCGAGGACGTCGGTCCCGGCGGTCTTGTCGGGGCCCTTACCGATCGCGTGGCCGGTGATGTTGCCGTAGTCATCCCGGGCCTTGCGGGCGCGGGCGACGACCTGCTCGGCGGCGACGGCGTCGACGAACGCGGAGGCGACGATGCGGGGGTCGTCGCCCTCGCCGGCCATCCAGCAGATGCCCCGGTCGGAGCGGGAGAACATCGTGGCCCGGTAGCCGGACTTGTACATCGAGGTGCCCAGCACCATGTCGTTGGCGGGCTGGCCCATGACCTTCAGGCAGAACCTGAGGACGGCGTTGGCGGAGATGCCGGTGGGCAGCGACTTGGCGTCGGGGCGCTGGGTACCGAAGAGGGTCACGATGCCGAGGGCGGGGCCGCGCTTGACCAGGTCGGTGCAGATGGCCTCGATCTCGGCGCCGTACTCGTTGTGCTCGAAGGGGATCTGGCACTCGTCGAACCCGACGACGATCGGGTGCAGCCCGAGACTCTTGTCGCCCGCCAGCTCGGGGGTGACCTTCGACTCCGGGCAGCGCGAGCGCGGCAGGGACTTGATGACCTTCGCCCTGCGCCGCAGCTCTTCCTTCAGCTCGCGCAGGGAGGCGACGACGTATTCGATGTCGTCGTCTTCCTCGCCGGCGCGGTAGCGGTGGCAGACCGGCTCCAGCGCGCCGAAGTCGCCGGTGCCCTTGAAGTCGAACGCGTGGATCTCGGCGCGCGGGTCGAGGGCGGCGATCAGCAGGAGCAGCCGCATCAGGAACGTCTTGCCCATACGGGGCACGGAGCCGACGACGACGGCCGCGAACATGAGTGTGACCGCGACGTCCCGCATACGTTGGTCGTTGCCGAACACGACCGGCTTGAACAGGTCGACCGTGCCGGTCTTCAGCAGCGGCCAGGCGGGCTTACTGGTTTCGTTCATCGGCTTGTCCCCGACCCACAGCACCAGCCGTCCCTCGTGCTCGGTCGGGTCGGGCGAGGGCCACACACAGCCGGTCTTGCGCCGCAGGCCGGACGCCAGCGGCTTGCGGGCGTCCATGATGTCCTCGGGCGTCACGCCGTAGGGGAGGTCGAGGTCGGCGCGGTAGCCGGGCCCGTCGCGCACGATCTCGGAGACGAACCGCAGCCCGTTCATGTCGCCGCCCTTCTTGATGGCGGCGGAGATCTTCGCGTTGCCGATCGAGTCCAGGCCCCGCAGCACGATCGACCCGGTGAGCTTTTGCACCTCGGTCTTCAGCACCGCAGGGCCCACGACGGGAGCGTCGGGCTGCTGGCCGGCCACACCGAGGAGCAGCACCCCGCCCGCGGCGAACACGTACAAGAACGCGGGGGCCACGACGTACAGCCACAGCGCGAACCCGACGCCGAATACGGCGGCGACGAGGGTGACCAGGCCGCGCAGCCGGACGCGTCCGGCCCGCAGCCGGGACAGGCGCATGTACTCCTCGACGTCCTCGCTGCGGACTGCGAAGTCCCGCAGCGGCGCGGCCTCGCGGTCCCACACCCACCGGTTGGTGGAGACGACGAACCGGCACGCGCCACGCGGCGACATCATCGCGAGCCGTCCGGCATACACCGGGATCCGCACCCCGTGGTAGAGGGCGGCGTAGCCGATGTTCGCGCCGGTGTGGCGGGCGGTCGCGGCGAGGTCGCGCCGGTTCGTGAGCCATCCGGCGAGGACCGGCTTGCGCTTTTCGACCGTGACCTTCGGGTCGGGCAGGTTCGGGTTGTCCACCGCCACCGGGGCGGCGGGCGTCTCGTCGTCGTGGTCGAGGTCGGGCACCGGCCGCAGATGCGCGCCGGTCAGGGTCTCCGTCATGCTGGGTGTCTCCTGCCGCTCGAAAGAGGGGTGGGATGGCCTGGGGCGGCCGGTGTGCTTGGCGGCTGTCGACCGCCCCGGGGCGCAGCTACTTCTTGGGCTGCTTGGCGTTCTTCTCGGCGCGGGTGCGGGCGCCGTCGATGAGGCGCTCGATCTTGCGTTCCAGGTCGCCCTGGTAGACGGTGTCGCCCGCGAGACCACGCTTGGCCATCCGGGCGATATACCAGGTGATCTTTGTGGCCTCGCCGGCGGTGAGCGGGGGGTGCTGAGAGTCGGACTCGGGGGTCTTCTTGGCGGCCACGACGCGGTCCCTTCCGGGGCCGGGACTGTCCCGGCTCCCCGCCCACCCCCGGCGTGAGGCCGGGGGTGGACAGGCAGTCGTCAGTCCTGCGGGGTGAAGTCGATCGAGTCGGCCAGGATCCGCATCGCGACGTGCTGCCCGTCGGCACCGGCCTCGGCGACGAGCCGGTCGGCGGGGCGCTGGTTGCCGCGGGCGAGCGCGCGGCCTGCGGCGGCGATCTCCTCCCGGGCGGGCGTACGCGGCTCGGACGGGGTCTTGCGGCTGAACAGGCCCATCACTTCCCCCTCTTACGGCCACGGCGGGTCTTGGCGAGGGCGGTGGCGGCCTGCTGGCCTTCCTTGCCGCCGATGCTGCGGACGACGGTGACCACGCCCCAGGACAGGACGGCGGCGAGGAACGCGAGCAACGCGAGGTTCGCGGCGATCGCGGTCAGCGCGCCGACGAGCAGGGGGCCGAAGTAGACGCCGGCGGCGACGGCGCCGCCGCCGATGCCGGAGCCGAGCGCGATCCGCTGGACCGTGCGGTCCGGCGGGGCCTGGTGGATGTGCTGGTGGACCACCTGCGGGGCCGGTGCGGGCTGGATCGGGGAGGGGAGGTGGTCGGCGTAGGCGTAAGTGCCGTCCGGGAGCTGCACCACCTGGACGGGCTCGGGGAGGTTGCGGGACACGGTTCACGTCCTTCCTGGCCGCTCCCAGCCGGGAGCGTTCGATGTGCGTGGTGGGGGTGAGTGCCCCGGGCCGGATCCGATCCGGCGCCCTCACGGCGTCCTGCCGGGGCTGCAAGCCGGTCCTGAACTCCTATGCCGCTAGAGGTTGTTGGGCTCCAGGGCGAAGAACAGGACCGTGAACCGGGACAGACCCCAGTGCTCACCAACCTGCTCGCGCAGGGTCGTGTAGGTCTGCATCCGGGTGTGGACCCCGGGGACGACCGGGACGGTGCCGTCCTGGGTGACCATCCGACCGTCGTCGGTCTGGATGGTCAGGATGAAGTGGTGCGGAACCGGAGCGTGCATCGCGGACGGGGCGGTCGTGTTCGTGGTGGTCGTCATGACTGGGTCTCCTTGCCGCCTGAGCAGGCGATGGTCTGGGGGTCGGTGTCCGCGCACGGGGCGCACATGCCGAGCGAGCGGGGGATGCAGTAGCCGCGGTCCTGCCGACATTCGGGGCAGGTGCGGCGGGCGGTCATGGCCTTGTCGAGCGCCGCACGGCGGCCCGGAGTCATCGGGCGGACCGGCAGCGCCTGGTCGATCCGGTAGAGGTAGGCGACCAGCGGGCCGCGCCGCCGGCGGGGCCGTTCGAGCTGGGCGACGACGTCCTGACCGCCGGGCCGAAGCCCTTGGGCGCGGAGCTGGCGGCGGGTGGCCAGTCCGTCCGGGGCGAGTCGCCACCGATAGACGGGCAGCGTCGCCGTCATGCGGCCACGCGCTTCCACGCGGCCCGCAGGCGGACTTCGGAGGCGGAGTGGCCGGCGGCCCGGAAGCGTCGGGCCATCTCCCGGTACGGCAGCTCGGGGGTCTCGCTGAGCCGGATCTCGTCGACCAGCGCGTCCAGTTCCGCGTCGGTGATCGCGGGTGCTTCCAGGGCCGGAATCGGCTCGGAAGGGCCCCAGACGGGCAGTTCCCAGCGGGGTGTGACGCCGGGTGTGACGTCGGGTGTGACGCGGCTCGTCACGCTGCTCAGAGCCCTGCTGGTGTCTTCTCCCGCCCTGACTCTCTCCAGCGTTGACCACGCTGCTGAAAGGGTCTGGGCGGTCTTCGCTTGGACGTGTGCGACGCGGGCTCCGGCCTGCGTCACGGCTGTCAGCCGGGTCTCCTCGGTGGTGGCGTCGGCCCGCAGCCGGGCGCGGGCTACCCCGGCTTCGTCGCGGGCTTCCTGCTGGATGCTGCGGATGGCGTCCAGCGCGGTCGTGGTGAGCGCGGTGCGCTCCCATAGGCCGTGCACCAGCCACAGGGCTTTGGCCGCGAGGGGCAGCCACGCCACGGCCAGCCACGCGCCCGCGTCGTCGCCGGAGCCGAGCGCGTGGGCGACCAGGACGCCGGTCGCGAGGAGCCCGAAGGACCAGCCGACCACCGTGACGGGGGTCGAGTGGTCGCCCTGGGCGGCGAGACGCCGCTCGTAGGCGAGGGTGGCCAGCCAGCCGCCGTCGATACCGAGACCGACGACCAGCGCGACGAACCCCGGCACCACCTCACCGAGCCACAACATGACCACGGCCAGCGTGAGGACCATCGAGACGGCCGTCATACCAACGGCCGGCAGCACGGTCTTCGCCTTCACACCACACCCCCCTTCCGCCCCGACGGGACGTAGGCGGTGTAGGTGAGGGGGAACCGGGCCGTGTGCCGGCGGAGCCAGGCGGCATCCGACTCCAGGTCCGGGTAATCCGGATACTGGAGGACACCCCTCAGTGCGATGGCGACGAACTGCGCGCGGCGCTCCAGCAGCCGGTAGCGGGCGTGCTCGTCGGCCGGGTCGATCGACGGAATCGGCAGATCCAGGGCCTCCACGATCGCAGACAGCAGTTCCGCAACGTCGGCCGGAAGAGTGACGCGCTCGCTCATGCGGCACCCCCTGCGGTGAGCAGGGCGGCGATGATGAGCACGGCACCGCCGGCCATGGTGAGGTCGACCGCCCGGCGCAGCGCGGTGAACTTCGTGACCGCGACCCTGGACAGTCCGGCGACGTCGGCCGCGAGGTCGCGGGCGACGGCCGGGCCGATCTCGTCGGGGTCGAGCGTGGCCCACAGCGGGAAGCCGTGCCGGCCGCCGAGGTTCGGGCGGACCGAGCGCAGCAGCAGAGCGACCGCGCTGAGCATCTGCCCCAGGCCCGCCGCGCCGACGATGATCGCGGGCGCGTTGAGCGGCAGATCGCGGGCGAACGACCACGTTCCGGCCAGCACCGCGCCGACGAACGCCAGCAGCAGCCCGGTCTTGGTGTCCGTCCGCGCGATCTCCGCCTTCACCTCGGCGTGCGCGGCCAGCAGGTCCCGTCCGACGGTGACGCTCATGCGGCACCGCCCAGCGGGGCGAGACCGGCGGCGCGGTTCGTGAGGTTGCGGCGCTCGGCCAGGACCCGCTTCCGGGCCCGGCGGATGCGCTGCTCGTCCAGCTCGGTGGCCGGACGGTCCAGGGTCAGAATCTGGGCGTCGAGCAGGTCGACCTCCGCCAGGATCAGCGGCATCTCCTGCTCGATCGCGTCCAGCTCCGCCGTCGACGGCTTACCGTCGAACGGGGCGGCCGTAACGGCCGCCTGAAGTGCAGCGATGAACTGCATTGGGTCGTGCTCCCTTCTCAGAGGAACGGCCCGAAACGAACCCCCGGAGGTGCAACTCCGGGGGTTCTCGCCGTTGGAACCAGGAATCCGGCTCCCCTCGACCCCGCCCGTACGACCCTGAAGGGCCGGACGGGCGGAGGAGGCAACCGGCCGCGACCGATCCGGTCGCGGAGGTAGGGAAGTGCTCTGGGCCCCAGCGGGGCCCGCGATGTTTGCCCTTGTCTCGCCGCACGTACGAATCGCTTGTCCGCCCGGTAGGGGCGGCATGGGAGAAGGTGCTTGCTGCTCACGTATGCGGCAGGGCCTGCGGCTTGTCGCAGATGCCTGTCGTTCTGTGTCCACTGTTCAGTTCTCAAGTCAGCAGTCGCTTCCATCGAGTCCCTTTCGAGGACCCTCCGGGCGCTGAGAACGGCCACGTGGGCGCTCTCGACCGATCGGTTCCGTCCCCGGACCGATGCGGTACCTCTATTACAGGTACTGCTTCGACTTTCGTCAAGCTTGCCGAGGGAACCTCTCGGGTTCGCGCCCGGAATTTCCTGGCGCAACATCAGAATCGCCGCAGGCCAGGGGCGTTGTTCACCCCTTCGATGGACAGCCCAAGGACATCTGGCTACCGTCAAGAGCTCCCAAGACGTCCCTCGGGGGTGGAGATGTCCAACGAGCGCCTACGCTCAGCCCTGTTGGCGCGCGGCGCCTCGGTCCAAGATCTGGCTGACGCCATCGAGGTCAGCCCAAAGACGGTGGAACGCTGGATCACCCAGGGGAAGGTGCCGTACCGGCGGCACCAGTACGCCACCGCCGCGTTCCTCCGAGTCGACGTGACGACCCTCTGGGACGACTTGCGCGCGGTGGAGACCGCCACGGATCTCGGCAAGGCGGAGATCGTGACCGTGTACCCGCACCGTCACATGGTCCCGACCGGCCTGTGGCGCGAGATGTACGAGAGGGCGGAGAAGCATCTGGACGTCCTCGTGTACGCGGGCCTGTGGCTGTCCGAGGACCCCGCGTTCCACTCCATCCTCAAGTCCAAGGTTGAGGGAACCGCGCAGGTCCGCGTCCTGCTAGGGGACCCCGCGTGCCCCGCAGTCCAGCAGCGCGGAATCGACGAGGGGCACCGCGTCATGGACGGGAAGATCAGGAACGCGCTGGTCAACTACCAGCCGCTGTTCCGCAGCCACCCTGAGATCGGGTTCCGGCTGCACGACACCACGCTCTACAACTCGCTCTTCCGTGCCGACGACGAGATGTTGGTGAACACACACGCGTACGGCATCGGGGCCTACATGGCGCCGGTCTTCCATCTGCGGCGCCTCCCTGGAGGCGGTCTCTTCGACACGTACGCGAATAGCATCGAGCAGACCTGGGGCGGCGCCCGCCAGGTCTTGGACCACGACATCACAGGAGCCTGACCATGGGACGTATCGACTACCTCCACGATCCCGATGCCCCGCCGGCCAACTCCGTGGTGCCGTCCGTCGTGGCGTTCGTCCAGGACGGACAGGGCCGTGTCTTGATGATCCAGCGCTCCGACAACGGCCGGTGGGCACTGCCCGGCGGCGGGCACGACGCAGGGGAGTCCATCAGCGACACCGTGGTCCGTGAGGTCTGGGAAGAGACCGGGATAAACGCCGAGGTCGTCGACGTGTCCGGGATCTACACCGACCCCGGACACGTGATGGCATACGACGACGGAGAGGTGCGGCAGCAGTTCTCCATCTGCTTCCGCGCTCGCCCGACCGGCGGAGAGGTGCGGACGAGCAGCGAGACGACACAGGTCCGCTGGGTCGCCCCGGCGGACCTGGTCGAGCTCGACGTCCACCCCACGATGCGGCTCCGGATAGAGCACGCGATGGACCGGACGCGGACGGCCCCCTACATCGGCTGACGCCGCGCCGCAGCGACTCGCTCAAGGACCCGGGCCGTGCATTCCAGGATCTCCGGCTCGGCGCGGCGAATAAACCGGCCGATCAGACTGTCCGCGCCGTACCGGCCGGAGATCTCGTTGATGCGGTCTACCGGATTCGTGGGTACGCCGTCCGGGGTGGTGGTCATGTCACAGAAGCACAGCGCGTCGTCGAGATGAGGAAGGTCCCTGGGGAACTCGCTCTCCAAGTCTTCCTTGAGGCCGCGCGCCTCGGCCTCCATCCAGGCGCAGGAGTGATGCGCTACGAGACGCACGATCCGGTCATCGGCCCGCGCGACGTCGCGCAGATACCGGGCACCGTCCAGCGGGTGGAAGCCGGTCTCGACCACGTCCGGCGAGTACCCGATGTCGTGGAGTACAGCGGCCGCCTCTAGCAGCTCGGCGTCCTCGCCAAGGATGGGCGCGATGATCCGCGCCCGCTCGGCCACTCCCTGGGAGTGTGCCCACCGGCGCGGCAGCGGCCCGGCGAGCAGCGACTCGGCAAGGGGGTGGGCCCATTCGGCCAGTGTCGTGACGGTCACTACGACTGCTCCTCTCGGCCCGGCAGGGCCAGTACGGTGCGCTGCTTGCCCTGTCGGCTCTCTGAGAGCAGGCCGGATGCCTCCAGCTTGTCCAGGGCCTTGGCGACGGTCGGCCGGGAGGCCCCGAACCGGTCCGCCAGCTTCGACGTGCTGGGGAAGTCGTCTCCGACCTTCAGCTCGTCCACACGGAAGACGTCCGTGATCCGCTCGACCAACGGCCGGCGGTCGCGTTGCTCGCCATCCCGCACTACTCGCCACCGGCCGCCCCGAACCTCCTCGGCTCGTCCCTCCTCCTTGAGCACCTTGAAGGCCCGAACCGCGACTCCGCGCGAGACGCCATGTGCGGCCATCAGCTCAGCGAGTGTCGGCAGTTCCGTCATCCCCGAGTCGGCGTCCATCTGCGCCTTCACCGCCTCGGCGACTCTCAGGTACGTACCCCGAGGGCTGGCATGCTGCGGCACCCCGTGTCTCCTCTGTCTCCGTCGTGATCTAGCCTCGCGTGTCTCCATCCTCCTCCACTTCATCAGGGGTGTGTGTGGCCCGCCCCGCCCGGTCGTGCGCGGCCTCGGAGGCAGCCCACCGCAGTCGGTCCCGGGCCGCCGGAACGGTCCCCTCCGGTGAATACGCGAGAAAATCCCGAGGAGGGGGCTCCTCTAGGCACAAAAACGCCAGGTCAGCGGCCTAACGGCCGCGATACGGACAGGTCTCTTCTAAGCACTTGGCCGCAGGTTCGAGTCCTGCCGGGGGCGCACGACGAAGACCCTCCTTCGGGAGGGTCTTTTCGCTGCTCCGGGGCGGTTTCGGGTGGAAGCGTCCCGGGTCGGGCGCACCTGCGGGATCGGCCGGGCGCGCCCGGCCGGGGCTGGCTTGAACCGGGTTCCCGCGGGTGGCCACGGAGAATAAGCGGTGACTTTTTCGGCCGCCTTCCGGGGTGTGGCGTTGCACCGCTCCCGTCTCCATCGATCCCTCGCTTCGGCCCGGGTGGGCGCTCGTCGACACGCCAGGCGTAAGGAGCCGGGGCCGTCAGGCGGTGCGGCGGTTGCCCCGGTCGTCGCAGGGGAGGGCGACCGTCGGGTGGTGCGCGTGGAGGTCGCGGATGGCCTGCTGTTCCACCTCGGCGATCGCGGTCGGGCCCACGTCGACGATGCCGCCGAAGGGACGGTCGACGTCCCGGATGATGACCAGCGTCGTGGTGAGCAGCGAGGTGATCACGGTGAGGGTGACGATCTGGCCGCGGTTGTTCCTGCGCGGCAGGCAGAAGCCGAGCGCCACCACCGTGATGACCAGGGTCACGAGCAGGAACAGGAAGATGGCGCCGGCGATGCTCGGGCTCGCCTGGGCCAGGCGCTCGTCGCGCGCGACGGAGCGGTCGTTGTCCGCCGAGACCAGCATGCCGAAGACCGGCTGGCCCTGCACCTGGCGGAAGGCCTGCCGGAAGTCGGTGGACCACACGCTGGGCACCGGGAATCCGTCGCCGTTCCCCTCGGCCATGAGCGGCCATTCCTGGACGCGGACGGCGCGGGCGCAGCAGATCGCGTCGGCCTCGATCCGCGCCCGCGGAGCGCCCGGGGGAGGTACCCGGCGGTCTCCACCAGCTGGTCCACGGCGCGGGCCTCGCTGTTCGCGGAGATACCCGCGATCAGCGCCGGTGCGGCGATGACGATGACGAGGAGCATGGGCGGTCACCTCCGAGGACGGGTGAGGAGTCCCTCTGCCGCGGGACGGGCGGGGGCAGAGCATCGCGATCCTGCCGCGCGAGCCGCCCCGCCTCCGGGTGGAAACGGCGTCGTTCCCGAACGGACGGCACCGGCTTCCACCAGAAGGACGCGTCCGCCGCCGGGTTCACCCGGCCCGGGACCCACGCGGCCGGTGCCCGCGTCCCTACTCGACGGCGGGCAGGGAGACCCGGACGGTGAGGCCGCCGCCCGGGTTGGGGGTCAGGTCCAAGTCCCCGTGGTGGGCTCGGACGATGCTGGCGACGATCGTCAGGCCGAGGCCGTGACCGCGGCGGGTCGGATCCTTCTCGGCGACGCGCCCGCTGCCGCGCAGGAACGGTTCGGTGAGCCGGTCGACGGCGACGGGCAGCGGCGGCCCGGTGTTGGTGACCGTCAGGAGGGCGCGGCCGGGGCGGAGCGGGTCGGGGCCGGTGGTCAGGGCGAGCGATCCGCCCGTGGGCAGGTTGTGCCGTACGGCGTTGTGGAGCAGGTTCAGGACGAGCTGGCGCAGCAGGACGTCGTTGCCGTCGACCAGGGCCGGGCGGGGGTCGGCGGACAGGGCGACGCCGCGCGTCCCGGCCTCCTCGCGGACCGTCTCGACGGCGCTCCGGGCGAGGCCGGCGAGGTCGAGCGGTTCCCGCGCGGGCGGGGTGTGGTCGAGGGCGGAGAGCTGGAGCAGGGCGTCGGTGATGTCGATGCCGCGCTGGTTGGTCTCGCGGAGCCGGGAGACGAGCCGGCCGTAGTCCTGGCCGTCGGGGTCGGCGACGGCCACGTCGAGCATGGTGCGGCTGACGGCGAGGGGCGTCCGCAGTTCGTGCGAGGCGTTGGCGGCGAACCGCTGCTGGGCGTCGAAGGACCGCTGGAGCCGGGCGAGCATGTCGTCGAAGGTGTCGGAGAGTTCGGTGAACTCGTCGCGCGGGCCGGTGAGTCCGACGCGGTGGCCGAGGGAGCCGTCGGCGGCCCGCCGGGCCGCGCGGGTGATGTCCTGGAGCGGGCGCAGGACGCGGCCGGCGATCAGCCAGCCGGCCCCGAGCCCGATCAGCGCGAGCAGCAGCAGGACGACGCCCGACGCCTTGACCAGGGCCTGCAGGATGTCGGGGCGCGTGGCGACGGCGGCGGCCTGCGGGTTCAGGTCGCCCAGCGGGTAGTCGGGGACGAAGCGCAGGGCCAGGTAGACCACGACCAGGCTGAGCGATCCGGCGACGAACACGAACAGGGCGTAGGTCAGCGTGAGTTTCATCCGGGCGGTCAGCCGCCGCGGCCGCCGGCCGGGCCGGGCGGGCACGGCGGGCTGGGCGGGCATAGCGGAGGAAGCGGACGGGGGTACGGATTCGTGTCTCATCGTCCGTCACGCCCCGGCGCCGCGGACCGCCCGGCCGGCTCGTCGAGGCGGTACCCGACGCCGGACACGGTGTGGATGGCCCATGGTTCGCCGAGCCGCTTGCGCAGTGCGGACATGGTGATGCGGACCGCGTTGGTGAACGGGTCGGCGTTCTCGTCCCAGGCCCGCTCCAGCAGCGTCTCCGCGCTGACGACCCCGCCCCGCGCGGTCATCAGGACCTCCAGGACGGCGAACTGCTTCCTGGTGAGCGCCACGTACCTCCCGTCCCGGAAGACCTCGCGCCGGAACGGGTCGAGCCGGATCCCCGCGCAGTCGATGACCGGGGGCGTGCCGTCCTTGGGGCGGCGGGCCAGCGAGCGGAGCCGTACGACCAGTTCCTTCAGGTCGAAGGGCTTCGTCAGGTAGTCGTCGGCGCCGATCTCGAACCCGGCGACCTTCTCGTCGATCAGCCCCGCCGCGGTCAGCATGAGCACCCGGCAGCCCAGCCTCCGTTCCACGATGATCCGGCACACGTCGTCGCCGTGGGTGCCGGGGATGTCGCGGTCGAGGACCACGATGTCGTACTCGTTCACGGCGAGGCGCTCCAGGGCGGTGTCGCCGTCCCCGGCGATGTCGGAGGCGATGGCCTCGAGCCTCAGTCCCGCCTGTACCGCCTCGGCGAGATACAGCTCGTCCTCGACTATCAGCACCCGCATACGGTCTCTCCTGCTTCGCGACGCCCGACCCGGTCTGTCCGCGCGTCCCCACTGGAAACGGTACGAGGACGGCGCAAGGACATCGAAACGGCAGAGGGATATCGAAAACGTATCGGGAAATCGAAACGGCCAGGCAACACGGCCCCCCGTTCACTCAGGGCATCGGTCCGCGGCATCACCCGCCGCCCGTCCAGACGCCCGGAGGCGACCATGCACGACGACGATCCCACCGCGAACGAGGCCGCGACGGCGGTACGCCGTTCCCCGGGCCGGACCGCGACCACCGTCGGCGCCGTGGCGGCGGTGGCGGTCGCCGCGCTGGCCGTCGCGCTCTGGGGTACGGGGCCCGGGAACAAGCCCGCCGCACCGGCCGCCGGCGCTCCTCCGGGGACCTCGGCCGCCGCCCCGGAGGACGACGACGACAGTGAGCAGCCGGACGGCCGCCCGCTCACCCCGTTCGACACCCGGTACCCGGCCGTCGGCCGCCTGGACGCGGGCCTGCTGAAGGCCGTCCAGGAAGCGGCCCGGGACGCCCGCGCCGACGGCATCGAGTTCCGGGTCACGTCGGGGTGGCGTACGAAGAAACACCAGCAGCGGCTGCTGGACGAGGCCGTCAAGCGGTACGGGAGCACCGAGCGGGCGCGGCAGTACGTGAGCACCCCGCAGAAGTCGGCCCACGTGACCGGGAAGGCGGTCGACATCGGCCCCACCGACGCCGACGACTGGCTCATCCGCAAGGGTGCCCGCTACGGCCTGTGCCAGGTCTACAACAACGAGATGTGGCACTTCGAGCTGCTCACCAGCCCCGGCGGCACCTGCCCGAGCCCGCTGACCGACGCGGCCGGCTGACTGCGATGCGTTCACCGCGTTCCCCGCGCGCAGCCGCCGTACCGACGCCACTCCCCTCCCCAGGACCCGCCATGCCGAAGGTGTACGAGGACCCCTACCCGGACGTGTACATCGGGGGCGGTTTCTCCGACCCCACCGCACCACCGTCCGCCGACCCTGACGACCCCGACGGCCCCGCGCCCGAGCCCGCGCCCGAGCCTCAGGCCGACCCCGAACCCGCCCCCGAACCCGGCTTCCTCCCCCGCCGCCCCGCGGACCGCGTCCTCGGCGCCGTCGCGGTGGCCACCGGCCTCGTCCTGCTCGGCCACTCCCTCGTACCGAACACGCCCGGCAACCTGGGCAGCCTGCTCGACACGGCGCTCCCCTGGACCGGTCCGGCCGTACCGGCACTGCTCCTCGCCGCCCTGATCCGCAGGTCCCGGCCGGCCGGGATCGCCGCGCTCCTGCTCGGCGCCGTGTGGGCCGCCGTGTTCGCGCCGCTGTTCCTCGGCGGGAGCGCCGGCGCCGCGCCGAACCTGACCGTGGTCACCCACAACGTCGGCGCCGCCAACCCCGACCCCGCCGGGACCGTCCGGACCCTGCTGGCCGCCCGCCCCGACCTGGTGGCGCTGGAGGAGGTCACCGACGAGGCGCTGCCCGCGTACCGGAAGGCGCTGGACCGGCGGCTCCCCCACTCCGTACGCGTCGGCACCGTCGCCCTGTGGAGCCGCTTCCCGATCGCCGAGTCCCGGCGGGTCACCATCGACCCCGGCTGGAGCCGCTCCCTGCGCGCGCTGGTCCAGGGACCGGACGGGCCCCTCGCCGTCTACGTCGTCCATCTGCCGTCGGTCCGGGTCGGCGCGGCCGGTTTCGCCACGGGCCGCCGCGACGAGACGCTCGACGCGCTCGTCCGGACGCTCGACGGTGAGCGGCAGCGCAAGGTCCTGCTGTTGGGCGACCTCAACGGCTCCACCGCGGACCGTGTGTTCGCGCCCCTGACGGACCGGCTGACGCCGGTCGAGGAGGAGTCCGGCGCCGGCTTCGGTTTCAGCTGGCCGGCGGCCTTCCCGCTGGCCCGTATCGACCACATCCTCACCCGGGGCGTCACCCCCACCGACGCCTGGACCCTCCCGGCCACCGGCAGCGACCACCGCCCGGTCGCCGCGGGCCTGCGCGCCTAGCTTCGACCGCTCGCGTCCCCTCTGGGGCACAACCACACCACGCCCAATTACTCATTGCAATCCCATGATTACCCGCTGTACCCTCCTCGTGATCAACAGACCCGCACACGGTGGGTCGAACCACCACAAGGAGGTGACACGTATGGCGATCACCAAGGAGAAGCCGGCCGACCTCGGCCTCCGTTGGATCTTCCAGAGCTACTGGGGATTCGACCGTGCCCCGAGCACGACCGACTTCGAGGCCTACGGCAAGGCCCTTCTCATCTGCGCCAACGCGGATGGGGACCTCGCTCCGCAGGAGCGCGACTTCGCCGTCGGTCTGATCGCGGGCATGCACGGCCCGGACGAGCTCGTCGAGGAGCTCAAGAGCTACCCGGGCACCGACGACCTCGCGAAGGTGCTCAGCCGCGCCAAGGGCGCCAAGGAGTCCGCCGGCTGTCTCGTCTACGACACGATCCGTGTCTGTACGGCGGACGGCGTCCTCGCCGACGCGGAGCGCCGGAAGATCGAGGAGATGGCCGATCTGCTGGACGTGTCCCGCGACTCGGTGCAGGAATTGATCGCGATCTACAAGCAGGAACGGGATCTGGTCGACCGCCGGTTCCGCGTCTGCTACCCGGACCCGCAGCACCGCCCGTTCTGAACCGGGCGCCGGTGCCCCTCCGAGCAGCGGGAGGGAGGTGATCCGACATGACCGCCGAGGACTTCCTGGGCTCCCGCGAGGCCGGCGAGACCGCCACCAAGTGGTGACGGCGCCGTCCTGAGGACGAGCCATAACGGCACGGGGCCCGCCTTCACGGGGTGCCCGGACCACGCACGACGCCCTGGGCGCCGCGTCACGCGGCGTCCACGGCCCCGACTTCCCCGCCCGCCCCCTTGGACGGCCCCTCCTACCGTCCCCGAACCCCGCTCTCCCGAACCCCGCTCCCGAACCCGCTCCCGAACCCCGCCCCTGAGCCCTGACCCTGACCGAGCCCTGACCGAGCCGAGGTAAGTGCCCGTGCGTTTCGAGTTGCCCACCCTGGCCGCGCTGTCCTGTCTGGACGACGGCGCGTACGCGGACCGGCTGTCCCTCCTGGAGAAGGAACTGGCGGCGGAGCCCGCCGCACCGGAGTGCGAGGCCGTGCTCCGCAGAGGAGCGGTGGAGCACCGCGACTGGAACGTGCGCCGGCTGTGCGTCGAGCACCTGGCCGCCCGGTTCGGCGACGTGCCGGCCGCCCGTGAGGCGATCTGCGCGGCGACCCACGACGACGTCGACTGGGTCGCGTTCACGGCCATCAACGTGGTGGGGGCCCAGCGGATGCCGGAGGCGGCCCGGGACCTCATCCGGATCTCCGGCTGGCCCAGCAACTTCAGCCGGCCCGCCTACGCCCGCAAGCCCGTGGGCTGCGGCGCCGCGCTGACCAAGCGCGCGCTGTGGAACATCTTCGGGTCCACCGACGCCGACGAGCTGCGCCGTCTGGAGGACGAGCACTTCGCCGAGCTGCGCGCGCGGGTCGACGCGGACCGCCGGGAGCCCGATCTGAGCGACGCGGTCCTCGTGCCGGGCGGACCGTCGATCGTCGGCGCCCGGGCGTCCGCCGTCGGCCCGTTCCGGATGGACGACTCGGACAACCCGCTGCGGGTCGTTGAGCTGCCCGACTTCTACGTCGACCGCACCGCCGTGACCAACGAGCGCTACGCGCGCTTCCTGGCCGACGTACGGTCCGGCGACGCCGCCCGGTGGGCGCATCCGGACCAGCCGGAGGACAAGGACCACACCCCGGCGCACTGGCGCGACCCGCGCTTCAACAATCCCTCCTTCCCCGTGGTCGGCGTCGACTGGTACGACGCCTACGCGTTCGCCCGGTGGGCCGGCGGCCGGCTGCCCTCCGAGGAGCAGTGGGAGAAGGCCGCGCGCGGCACCGACGGCCGCCGCTACCCGTGGGGCGACGACTGGGACACGGACCGGGCGCGCAGCGTCGAGTCGGCCTATCCGGAGGAGAGTCCGCGCGACCTCGCCGAGCTGGAGGCGCTGCTGGTGCGCACCTCGCTGTCCTGGCCGCCGGAGCCGGTGGTGGCGGCCGACGCGCTGCCGGGCGGGGCGAGCCCGTACGGCGCGCTCAACATGGCGGGGAACGTCTGGGAGCTGACCCGCACCAACTTCTTCTCCCGGCAGGACATGGCACCGTTCTTCAAGGGCCGCAGAGGCCCCGAGTTCATGAACCGTCCCGAGGCCTTCCATGTCCTCAAGGGCGGTACGTGGACCTCTCCGGCCGTCTGCCTCACCACGTACTACCGGGGCAAGGACCTGCTGACGGACCGGCACAACGAAGTGGGCTTCCGCTGCGTCTACGACGCCTCGCCCGCCTCGCCCGCCGCGTCCGCCGCACCTGCCACGCCCAGCGCATCGACCGCGCCCACCGCGCCGACGGCCTGACCCCCCTCCCGCCTCCCCTCTCCCCCCTCCCCCTTGCGAGGACCTGTGACGACCACCCTGACCACCGCTCTCCCCGCGGCGGACGTACGGGACGTGAAGGACCGGCTCGTCGCCGGGATCCGGCTCTTCGGAGCGCTGGGTTACGGACACGGTCTGGCCGGCTACTTCAGCGCGGCCGACCCGCGCCGCCCCGGCCACTACTGGGTCAACCCGCTGGGCGTCGACTTCACCGAGGTCCGCGCGGACGACCTGCTGCTCGTCGACCCGCTGGGCGAGGTCCGCGAAGGGCCTGGCACGCTCAACCCGTCGGTCGACGCGCTGCACGGCGAACTGCACCGGGCCCGCCCCGATCTGACGGCCTTCGCGCACACCCATTCGCGGCTCGGCAAGGCGTGGTCGACGCTCGGCCGCCGCCTCGACCCGATCACCCAGGACGCCTGCCTCCTCTTCGGGCGGCACGAGGTGTACGAGCGCTTCGGCGGCCCGGTCACCGACCGGCAGGAGGGCAAGGAGATCGCCCGGACCCTGGGCGGGGGCTCGGCGGTCGTCCTGCAGAGCCACGGCTGGGTCACCGGCGGCCGGTCGGTCGCGGAGGCCGCCTGGCTGCACGTGGCGATGGAGCGGGCGGCCGACGTGCAGATCCTGGCCGAGTCGGTGGGCACCCCGCGCCGCATCCCGGAGGACGTCGCCCGCGCGACGGGCGCGATGCTGAGCCGACTGGAGTACGCGGAGCGGCAGTTCACCAACCTGTGCCGGTCCACCGGCGTCACCCGCGACCTCTCCGGCCCCCACCCTCTCGACCATCCCGTCGGCCACCCGGCCGGCCACGACGAGGGGCCGGCGCGATGAGGATCGGACTCAACTTCCTGCCCACGCTCGCGCCGCACGAGGTCCCGGCCGCCGAGTACTACGCGGACTGTCTCGACCTCTGCGCGGCGGCCGACCGGCTCGGCTTCTCCCACGTCAAGGCCGTCGAGCACTACTTCCACCCGTGGGGCGGCTACAGCCCGGACCCGGTGGTGTTCCTCTCCGCGGTCGCGGCGCGCACCTCGCGCGTACGGCTGGTGACGGGCGCGTGCGTCCCCGCGTTCAGCCATCCCGTCAAGCTGGCGGCGTCGCTCGCCATGCTCGACAACCTCTCGGGCGGCCGGCTGGACGCCGGCTTCGGACGGGCCTTCCTGCCCACCGAGTTCAGCGCCTTCGGGGTGCCGATGGAACAGAGCAAGGAGCGGATGCGGGAGGGCGTCGACGCCGTCGTCCGGCTGTGGTCGGACAGCGACTTCACCTGGAACGGGACCTTCCACCGCTTCGGCCCGCTGCCTCCGCTGCTGCCGCGGCCGGTGCAGCGTCCGCATCCGCCGGTGTACGTGGCGGCCACGGTCTCGGAGGACTCCTTCCGCTGGGCCGGCGAGCGCGGCTACCACCTCATGATCATCCCGATCGTCGCGTCCCACGAGCGGCTGGCCGGGCTGCTCGAAGCCCACCGCGAGGCGCGCGCGGCGCACGGCCACGCCGAGCGGGGCCGGGTCCACGTCAGCTACCACGCCTATGTGGCGGAGGACCGGGGCGAGGCGCTGGAGGAGGCCGAGCGGCACTTCGAGGACTACAAGGCCAAGCAGCTGGAGGCGTACGCGTCCTGGCGCGGCGTCGCGTCGGAGCAGTACCCCGGCTACGAGAAGATGGAGGCCGCGACCCGCGCCACCACCTTCCGGGACCTGCTGGACGCGGGCAACGTCATCGTCGGGACGCCCGCCGACGCCGCCGACGCGCTCCAGCTGGTGGCGCGGCGCTATCCGGGTGCCGAGGCCAGCCTGCACGTACGGTTCGGCGACATCTCCGCGCGCGCGGCGCTGCGTTCGGTGAACCTGCTCGGCCGGGACGTGCTCCCCAAGGTCGCGGACGCCTGAGCCATGACAACGCCCCCGGCGACGCCTTCCCCCGACCGCGCCCCGCGGGCCGACCCCGCCTGGCGGGTGTCGCGGCACGCCTCCGGTCTGGCCCCCTCGGTGATCGCGGAGGCCCTGCGCGAGGCTGCCGAAGGCGGCGCCATCTCGCTGGCCGCCGGCTGCCCCGCCGAGGAGACCCTGCCCGTGGCGGAGACCCGCGCGCTCGTCGAGCGGGTCCTCGCCCGGCCGGGCGCGCTCCAGTACGGCGACACCAACGGCCTGCCCGGGCTGCGGACCTGGATCGCCCAGGACACCGCCCGACGGACCGGCCGGTCCGTCGCCTCCGGGCAGGTCGTGATCACCCACGGCTCCCAGCAGGCCCTGGACCTGGTGTGCCGGGCGCTGCTCGATCCCGGCGACACGGTGATCGTCGACCGGCCGAGTTACAGCGGCGCGCTGCACGTCCTCGGGCTGCACCAGGCCCGGGTGCGGGCCGTGCCCATCGCCACCGACCCCGATCCAGACCTGTCGGCGCTCGAAGGCGTCCTGGCCGAGGGCCCGCCCGCGCGGCTCGTCTATGTCGTGCCGAACTTCGCCAACCCCACCGGCGCGTCCCTCACCGCCGGCCGGCGCCGGGCCCTCGCCCGCCTCGCCGACCAGTACGGATGCGTGGTCGTCGAGGACGACCCGTACCGCGACCTCGCCTTCGGGCCGGCCGGCGGTGACACCGACGAACAAGGAGAGCAGCAGGAACAGCCCGAACAGGCCCCGCCGCTGGCCGCGCTCTCCGACCGGGTCGTCACCCTCGGCAGCTTCTCGAAGGTGCTCAGCCCCGCGGCGCGCACCGGCTACCTGGTCGCGCCCGAACCGCTGGCTCCCCTGCTGCGCACCATGAAGGAGGCCGTGGACCTGGGCAATTCGGCCTTCACCCAAGCGCTCGTGCTGGCCCTGGTGACCGAGCCGGGGCTGCTGGAGCGCAGGCTGGCGACGCTGCGGTCCGTCTACCGCGACCGGCAGAAGATCATGGTCGCCGCCCTCGGCTCGTATCTGGGCGAGGAGCTGGAGTTCCAGGTGCCGGCGGGCGGGTTCTTCGTCTGGGGGCGGCTGACCGGCGGCGGGGACACCCGCGCCCTGCTCCCGCTGGCGCTGCGCGAAGGGGTGGCGTTCGTGCCGGGCGCGGCCTTCTACGCGCACGACCCGGACGTGTCGACGCTGCGGTTGTCGTACGCGGCGGCCGACCCCACCCGGCTCGGCCCGGGCTGTCTGCGTCTGGCCCGCGCCGTCGGGCGGCTGCGGGCGGGGCCGAGGCCGGGGCGGGGGGCCTGAGCCGTGGCCGCCGCCACCGTGACGTACCGCCGGGGCGCGGACGGGCGCCTGGACCTCGGCGCGGACGCGCCGTTCGACGTCCCCGGCTATCTCGCCGCGCCGCTGGTCGCCCGGCTCGCGACACGCGACCTGACGCTGCACCCGGTCTGGTACCTGTGGGAGGACCAGGCCTTCTGGGTCATCACCGGCACCTGGTCGACGCTGGAGCGGCGGCTCGCGGCGGACCCCGCCTTCACCCTGGTCGTCGACACCTGCGCGCCGGCGGACGGGCAGGTCCGGCAGGTGATCGCCCGCGGCCGGGGGACGGTGACCGGGTACGACGCCGAGCGGGCCCGCCGCAAGCTGGTCCGGTATCTCGGGCCCGACGAGGACCGCTGGGACCCGCGGTTCCACACCGACGGGCCCGCCGCCGCGGTGAGCCGCTTCGCCCGGCTCGTCCCGGACCGGCTGCGCGTCGCCGACCTCTCCTTCCGGCCCGCCGCCCGCGCCCCGCACCCTCCGCATGACCCGTGCCCCTCGACGTAAGGACGCCGCCGTGACCGCCGATTCCCTCGCCCCGGCCCCGGAGGCCCTGGCCGCCACCGACCGCGCCCGCCTGGTGCACCCGTTCCTGCCGGCGGCCCAGGACAAGCGCGTCGTCATGGTCGAGGGGGAGGGCTGCCGCCTCCGGGACGCCGAGGGCCGCACGTATCTGGACGCCACGGCCGGCATGTGGCTGTGCCAAGTGGGCCACGGCCGGGCCGAGATCGCCGAGGCCGCCGCGGCGCAGATGCGCCGTCTGGAGTACGCGACGACCTTCTGGGACTTCACGCACGACCGGGCCGTCGCGCTCGCCGACCGCCTGGTCCGGCTCTCCCGGAACGGTCAGGGGGCCGCCGAGCGCGTCCACTTCACCAGCGGCGGCTCCGAGGGTGTCGAGATCGCCCTGCGGATGGCCCGTAACTTCCACCACCGCCGCGGCCAGACCGAGCGGACCTGGATCCTCACCCGTACCGGCTCGTACCACGGCGCCGGCTACGCGAGCGGCGAGGTCTCCGACTTCCCCTGCTACACCACCGGTTTCGGTCCGCACCCCGGCCGGGTGCACCGGCTGACCGCGCCGTACCCGTACGCCATGGGGCTCGACCCCGAGCAGATCACCGACCTGCTCGTGGACGAACTGGAGGCGGCCGTCGCCTCGATCGGCGCCCACCGGATCGCCGCGATGATCGGGGAGCCGGTGCAGGCGCTGGGCGGGATGATCGCGCCGCCCGACGACTACTGGCCGCGGATCGCGGAGGTGCTGCGGCGGCACGGCATCCTGCTGGTGATGGACGAGGTGGTCACGGCGTTCGGCCGGGCCGGCCACTGGTTCGCCGCCGACCGCATGGGCGTGCGCCCCGATCTGACCGTCCTGTCCAAGGGCCTGACCTCCGGATACTTCCCGCTCGGCGCGGTTCTCATGACCGGCCGGGTCGCGGACGTGGTCACCGGCGACGGCGGGTTCCCCGTCGGCCACACCTACAGCGGCCATCCGACGGGCTGCGCGGTGGCGATGGCGAACCTCGACATCATCGAGCGCGAGGACCTGCTCGCGGCGGCCGACCGCACCGGGGCGCGGCTGGCCGCCGAGCTGGCCACACTGCGCGGACTGCCCTCGGTGGGCGAGACCCGCCAGTACGGGCTGATGGCGGCCGTCGAGATCGTGCGGGACTCCCCCACCCGGGACCCGCTGCCCGAGGGCACGTACGCCCTGGCCGACGAGATCCGGGACCGGACGGGCGTCCTCGTCCGCGGCGGTCCGCGGGCCCTGACCCTGGCCCCGCCGCTGGTGATGTCCGACGCGGAGGTCACCGAGGCCGTCGCCGGGATCGCCGAGGTGCTGTCCGGGTTCCACCGGCGCGCGGCGGCGCCCGGGCCGGGGCCGCACGCCGGGGCGCACGCGGGGAGCGTCACGACTCCTCGTACCGAAACCACCCCGGCCGCGTCCTGAACGCCCGACGGAGATCACGGAGTCCACCGGTGGAGCACTGCCCCTTCCCCTCTTCCTCCTTCCCTTCCTCCTCCTTCCGCTTTCCCTTCCCCCGGGTACCGGCCACCTTGCCGCCCGACGCGTACGCGCGCTTCCGCCACGAGGATCCGGTGGTGCGGGTCGCCATGCCCAGCGGGGATCCGACGTATCTGATCACCCGGTACGAGGACGCGCGCCTGGTGCTCACCGACCCCCGCTTCTCCCGCAGCCTGGAACTCGCGGGGCTTCGGCTCGGCGCCGTCGGCATCGCGGACCATCTGCTGCTGTCCACGCTGGCCAACATGGACCGCCCCGAGCACCCGAGGCTGCGCCGCGTCGTCGCACCGGCGTTCAGCCGCGACCGGGTGGAGCGGCTCCGGCCCCGGATCCGGGAGGTGACCGCCCGGCACCTGGACCGGCTGGCCGAGCTGCCGCCGCCCGTCGACCTGGCGGAGGCCCTGTGCAGCCGGCTGCCCGCCGCCGTGCTCCTGGAGTATCTGGGCATCCCGCTCTCGGACCGGCAGGACCTGCTGCACTGGACGAAGGTGCTCACCGACCTCAGCGGGCACGCCCAGGAGGAGGTCGACGAGGCGCGCGGGCTGCTGCACCGGCACCTGAAGGAAGTGATCGCGGAGCGGCGCCGTCATCCCGGCGACGACGTGCTGACGGCGCTGTCCCGGTGCTGTTACGAGGACGGGGGCATCACCGAGCTGGAGCTGGAAGCCCTGGCCATGTTCCTGCTGATCGGCGGGCTGCACACGGTCGTCTACCAGCTCGGGCTCATCGTGGTCGCGCTGCTGTTGTGCCCCGAGCGGGCCGCCGAACTGGCCGCGACCGACGAGCCCGAACCGTGCGTCGAGGAACTCCTGCGCTACACCAACGCCGTCGAGTCCAGTCTGCTGCGGATCACCACCGAGGAGGTGGAGATCGCCGGGGTGACGATCCCGGCCGGCAGCGCGGTGCTGCCGGCGATCCCGGCGGCCAACCACGATCCGGCCCGGTTCGCGTGCCCGGAGACCATCGACTTCACCCGGTCCGCCACCGGCCATCTCACCTTCGGCCACGGTATGCACCGCTGCCTCGGCGCCCCCATCTCCCGGCTGATGCTCAACGTCATCGTGCCGGAACTGTTCCGCCGGCTGCCCGACCTGCGCCTCGCCGTCCCGGCCGAGGAACTGCGCTGGCTTCCGGACCGGCTGCTCACCGGGTACGCGAGCATCCCGGTCACCTGGTCGGGGCGGCCGGACACGACCGTCGACACGCGGGAGGCCCGGGTCGTCACGTCGGACGCGCGCTGACCCGGTCGTCCATCGACCGCTATCCGTCGGGGAGTTCGGCGCGCACGCGTCGGGACGGGGCGAAGGCGTAGAGGTCGAGGATGCCGGGCGGGTCGGCGAGGCCGGGGCCGCCCGCTTCGATCCAGGCGGCGATGTCGGCGGCCGCGTCCTCGTCGTCGACCAGGCCGAGCCAGACCGGCCGGCCGCCGGCGGCGCGGCCCGCCGCCGAGGGCTGGACGACGAGGACGTTGGCGCGTTCGCAGGAGTCCAGGCAGCCGGTGACCCGGACCCGCGCGCCGGCGGGCAGGGCGCGGCGCAGGGCGTCGAGCTGGGCGGGGTGGTCGACACCGGGGACCTTGGGGGTGCCGCAGCAGCAGCCGCGGCAGACGGTGACGGTGCAGGTGGGGGCGCCCGTTCGGGCAGGGGCGGTGTCCTTGCGCTTTCCGGTGCGGCGGCTCATCGGTCGCTCCCGGGGTGGGCGCGGCGCCAGGCGCCGTCGGCCAGCAGCCGCAGGCCGTTGAGGCCGACGAGGACGGTGGAGCCCTCGTGGCCGGCGACGCCGAGGGGCAGCGGCAGGGTGCCGATCAGGTCCCAGAGGACGAGGGCGGTGATGAAGGTGCCCGCGATGACGAGGTTCTGGACGACGAAGGCGCGGGCCCGGCGGGACAGGGCGACGACCGCGGGGATGGCGGCGAGTTCGTCGCGTACGACGACGGCGTCGGCGGTCTCCAGGGCGAGGTCGGAGCCGGCCCGGCCCATGGCGATGCCGGTGTGGGCGGCGGCCAGGGCGGGGGCGTCGTTGACGCCGTCGCCGACGACGAGGACCCTGGCGCCGGCCTGCTGGAGTTCGCGTACGGCGGCGACCTTGTCCTGGGGCAGCAGCCCGGCGCGGACATCGGTGATGCCGGCCTCGGCGGCGAGCCGGGCGGCGGCGCGCGGGTTGTCACCGGTGACCAGGACCGGGGCGCGGCCGGTGAGTTCGCCCAGCGCGCGGGTGGTGAGGGCGGCGTCGGGGCGGAGCCGGTCGGCGATCGCGAGCACGCCGGCCGGCCGCCCGTCGAGGGTGACGACGACGGCCGTACGGCCTTCCTCCTCCAGTTCGGCGGCGAGGACGGCGGCCGGGTGGGCCGGGCCGTGGAGGCCGTGGAGGAGACGGGCGGGGCTGCCGACGGCGACGGCCCGGCCCTCGACGGTGGCGGTCACGCCGGTGCCGGGGGTGGAGCCGAAGTCCTCGGCGGGCGGCAGGTCGAGGCCGCGGGCACGGGCGGCGGCCACGACCGCGCGGGCGAGCGGGTGCTCGCTGGGGTGTTCGGCCGCGGCCGCGTACCGGAGCAGGGTGTTCTCGTCGAGGGCCGGGCCCTCGCCGTCGGACGCGGCCAGCGGGCGCAGGTCGGTCAGGCGCGGGGTGCCCTCGGTGAGGGTGCCGGTCTTGTCCAGGGCCACGGCGTCGATCTGGCCGAGGCGTTCCATGACGACGGCGGACTTGACGAGGACGCCGTGCCGCCCGGCGTTGGCCATCGCGGAGAGCAGCGGCGGCATCGTGGCGAGCACGACGGCGCACGGCGAGGCGACGATCATGAAGGTCATCGCGCGCAGCAGGGTGGGCTGGAGCTCGGCCCCGAGGAACAGGGGGACGGCGAAGATCAGCAGTGTGGCGGCGACCATGCCGAGGCTGTAGCGCTGTTCGACCTTCTCGATGAACAGCTGGGTGGGCGCCTTGGTCTCGGCGGCCTCTTCGACCATCGCCACGATCCGGGCGATCACCGACTCCGACGGGTCGCGTTCGACCTTCACCCGCAGGGCGCCGGTGCCGTTCAGGGTGCCGGCGAAGACCTCGTCGCCGGCCTGCTTGGCCACGGGCATGGGCTCGCCGGTGATGGTGGCCTGGTCGACTTCGCTCAGGCCGTCGAGCACCCGCCCGTCGGCGCCGATCCGCTCCCCGGGCCGGACGAGGACGACATCGCCGACGGCCAGCTCGCCGGCCGGGACCGTGGTCTCCGTACCGTCGTCGGCGAGCCGGGTCGCGGTCTCCGGCGCGAGGTCGAGCAGACCGCGTACGGAGTCGGCGGTCCGGGCGGTGGCCACGGCCTCCAGGGCGCCGGACGTGGCGAAGATGACGATCAGCAGCGCGCCGTCGAGGACCTGGCCGATCGCGGCGGCGCCGAGGGCGGCCACCACCATCAGCAGGTCCACGTCGAGCGTCTTGTCCTTCAGGGCCTTCAGGCCCTCCCAGCCGGGCTCCCAGCCGCCGGTGACGTACGTGGCCGCGAACAGCGGTCCCCACAGCCAGGCCGGCGCGTCCAGCAGGTAGAGGGGGAGGGCGGCCAGGAAGAGGACCAGCGCCGCGAGCGCCCACCGGGCCTCGGGCAGGGCCAGGATCCGGGTGCGCCGCCGGGGCGGCACCGGGCCGGTTCCGGCGGTGGTGCGGGACGGCCGCTCCAGGACAGAGGACATGACGGAGGAACCCTTCACGGGTGGGCGGGGCTGCCCCTCCACCATACAAGAACACCTGAACAGATCTTCATGTGTCGTCCGTATCATGGTCGCATGGGCCACGGAACGAACGCCGGAGACAGCGCCACCACCCGCGAGCGCCTCGACACGGTCGGCGCCGCCGATGTCGCCGCCACGCTCCAGGCCCTCGCCACGCCCTCGCGCCTGTACATCCTGGCCCGGCTGCGCGAAGGGCCGTCCTCGGTCGGCGAGCTCGCGGCGGCCGTCGGCATGGAGCCCTCGGCCTGCTCCCACCAGCTCCGTCTGCTGCGCAACCTCGGCCTCGTGACCGGCGAGCGGCACGGCCGCTCGATCGTCTACGCCCTGTACGACAACCACGTCGCCGAACTCCTCGACCAGGCGCTCTACCACGTCGAGCATCTGCGCCTGGGCGTCCGCGACCTGCCCGCCGAGCTCGCGGCGGGAGCGGCGGCCGAGTAATCGGTCGCGCTACGGGAGGAACGGCGCGGGGGGCGCGAGCACCGGACCGGTGCCGTAGCGCAGGTCGTACTCCTCGTCGGACATGATCTCGGTGCCGCCGCCGCAGTCCTCGGCCGCCACCGCCCGCGCGACGGGACCGGCGCCGAGGGCGGCGATCGCGGCGATCAGGGGAAGGGGGGCGAGGAACGCTCGCGTCGTACGCATGGAGCGCAGCCAACCAGACGGACACCGCCTCGCCCGGCGCCACCCGGGGCACACCACCCGAACGGGGAAACCGCGCCCGGTAGCCTTCCCCCGAGAGAAAGCGAAGGTCGGTTGTCCCGCATTCCTGATTATGCTAACCAGCCGGAAGCCGGAAGCCGGAAGCCGGAAGCCGGAAGCCGGACGGCCGTCGAGGTCCTGAGGGCGGCGGGTGCGCGGCCCGTGCGGACGCCGGGCGGAGGTGCGCGATGGAGCCGGTGACTCCGGCGGTTCCGGCGATTACCGCGAACCCCGTCGCTCGCGTCCTGACGCCGGTGGGTCCCGACGCGGCGCGCTGGCGGACCTTCGACGGCGAGCGGACGCTGGTCGTGGCGGCGCGGACGGTCACCTCGCTCGTACGGGCCCTGGACGTCGTCCCCGAGATCACGCACGACGATCCGCGCGTCACCGTCGTGTTCGCGTACGACCCGACGTCCGCGTTCAACGACGGCGTCCTCGATCTGCTGCGCGACCTGGGCTGCCGTACGCTCCCCTGGCCCCAGCTCGCGGAGATCACGCCCGATCTGCTGCTCTCCGCCTCCGAGAACATCAAGGTGCCGCCCGGCGACTACCCGGTGCTCGTGCTGCCGCACGGCGTCGGCTTCCACAAGCGGGTGCCCGACTCCGAGGGCCCCGGCACCCGGCTGTCGGGCCTGGTCCCGGAGGAGCTGCTGGCGGCCCGCCGGGCCTGGCTCGCCGTCTCGCATCCCGACCAGGCCGCGCAGCTGGCCGCCGCCCACCCCGGCACGGCCGGGCGGACCGTCCTCGTCGGGGATCCCGTCCTCGACCGCCTCCTCGCCAGTGCCCGGCGGCGAGAGCGCTACCGGGCCGCGCTCGGGGTGCCGCCCCGTCAGCGGCTGGTCCTGGTGAGTTCGACGTGGGGCGGCGAGTCGCTGGCCGGGACCCGGCCCGGGCTTCCGGCCGAGCTGCTCGCCGAACTGCCCGCCGACGAGTTCCGGGTGGCGCTCGTCCTGCACCCCAACGTCTGGTCCGCGCACGGCGCCTGGCAGATCCGGGTCATGCAGCGATCGGCCGTGGAGGCCGGACTGATCGTCGTCGATCCCACGGACGGCTGGCAGCAGGCCCTGGTGGCGGCCGATCTGGTGATCGGCGACCACGGGTCGGTCACGCTGTACGGGGCGGCGACCGAACACCCGGTCCTGCTCGGGGCGTTCGGCTCGGAGTCCGTGCCGGGGACGGCGGGGCACGCGCTCCGTTCGGCCGCCGGGTGGCTGGACGACGACGGCGGCCCGCTGCGCCCGCGCGTGGAAGCGGCCCTGACCGGAACCGGGCACGCGCCCCGGCTCGCCGAGGTGGCGGCGCGTGCCTTCGCCGAACCCGGCACGGCCCTCCCCCGCCTGCGGGAGCTGGTCTACGAGCTCCTCCGCCTCGCCCCACCCAAGCGGCTGCCCGCCCGCGGCCCGCGCGCCTTCCCGCTGCCGCCCCCGCACACCGCCCGGGCCCGTTCGCTGCTCGTCCGCACGACCGTCGTACGGGACGACGGCACCGCCGGTGAACTCCACGTCCACGTCGACCGTTTCCCCGCCGGACTCGCCACCGATCCGGCCGAGGACGACCACAGGTACTGGCATCTGGCCTGCGACGTCGACGAGCCGGACACCCGGCTGACGGAGAGCGCCACCGTCGTGTCCGCCGCCTCCGGCGTCTGCGCCCCGGGCGCGGCGGCCGAGGGCGTCGCGCGTCTCCTCGCCGACTTCCCCGGCGCGCGGATCGCCGCGCTGCCCCGGGAGGCCGACTGCCTGGTGGGCCTGCGCGACGGGCGTACGGTACGGGTCGCCGCCCCGGACGGCGCCGCGCTCACCGACCCCGGCACGGCCGCCGCGGCGGTGTACGCGTGTCTGCGGGCCGGCGTCCCGCCGTACGGGACGACGCTGGTTCTCCATCACGGTCCGCACCAGCGGCGGCGGCTGGAGCTGGAGCCGGGCCCGCGGGAACCCGCCCCGGCCACCGGTCCCGGACGTCAGCCGGTGGCCAGCCGCTCCAGGACCGCGGCGGCCCGCGGGCTGCCGCCCTCCTCGTAGACGGCGAGGGCGCGGCGCAGGCAGTCGCGGGCCCGCGCACTGTCGCCGACCTGCTCCGCCAAGCCGGCGAGGTCCTCCATGATCCGCGCCTCGTAGTGGAACGCCTCGCCGCGGCGCAGGACTTCGGCGGCCTCGGTCAGATCGGCGACGGCGCCCGCCGGGTCGCCGAGGGCCGCCCGGACCCGGCCGGTGTCCGCGAGGGCGCGGGCCGCCATGCGCCGGTCGTCCAGCGCGAGGAGTGCGTCGCGGGCCCGGCCGAGGGTGGTCAGGGCGGTGCGGGAGTCGCCGGCCGCGTGCTGGGCACAGCCCAGGAAGTAGCGGGCCAGGGCCTCGCCGCGCGGCTCCCCGGCCTCGGCGTTGAGCGCGAGCGAGGCGCGGTAGGCGTCGATCGCGCGGGCGGGATCGTGCCGGTCCCAGTACCGGCCGGCGAACTCCTGGACCGACGCCTGGAGCACGACGTGCCCGGACTCCATCGCGAGCCGCTCGGCGACCGCCAGGTGCGCCCGGGCCGGCTCGTCCTGCCCGAGGTCCATCAGAGGCCGTGACAGCAGGCTGCGCAGCCGGGCCTCGGCCGCGCCCGCCCCGTCCCGCCCGGCCGCGGCGATCCCCAGTTCCAGCGACTCGCGCCAGTCGGCGAGGTGCCGGTGGTGCAGGAAGAGCACGGTGAACGCCTCCGCCGTCTGCCACACCGGGCGGTCGAATCCCAGCTCGGCGGCGGTACGGAGGACGGCGAGGATGTTGCCGCGCTCGGCCTCCAGCCAGCGCAGCGCGTCGCGGCCGGGGTCGTCGGCGCCCGCGAACGGACCGGCGCCGTACGGGCCTTCGGGGCCGTGGCCGTCGCGGTCCGCCCCGAGCACCTCGGCCGGATCGGTGATCCGCAGCCGGTCGGCGCGGACGGCGAGGTCGGCCCGTACGGTCAGGCGCAGATAGTGCCCGGCAACCCGGCCGGCCGTCTCCCGTACCGCGCCCGGCGGGTCCTGGGCCACGGACCTCTCGCGGGCGTGCAGCCGCACCAGGCCGTGCAGGGTGGAGCGGCGGTCCTCCAGGACGGTCAGCAGGCCGGCGTCCTCCAGTTCGCCGAGGGCCTCGGCGGCCGTCTCCACCGGCCAGTCGCCGGCGGCCGCCGCGACGGCGGTGTCGAAGCTGAGTGCGGGCAGCCGGCCGAGGGCCCGGTACAGCCGGGCGGCCAGGTCGGAGAGGTCGCGGTAGACGAGGTCGAGGGCGGCGGACACGGTGCGCTCCTCACGGGCTGGGGCCGGGGCCGGTGCGGGAGACCCGGGAGTCGGCGCGGGGGCTCCGGACACGGCGATACGGGCGAGGCGGCTCTGTTCGTCGGACAGCTCGTCGGCGAGTCGCGCGAGAGTGAGATGACGACGCGTCACCAGCCGTGCGGCACACAGCCGCAGGGCGAGCGGCAGTCCGCCGCACAGCTCGACGAGACGGGCCGCGGCGGCCGGTTCGTCCGCGATCCGGCGCGGTCCGCACAGGGCCGCGAGCAACTCCAGGGCGCTGTCCGCGTCGAGGACGTCGAGCGGGAGCAACGACGCCCCGTCGAGGACGAGTTCGCCGAGCTGCCAGGTGCTGGTGGCGAGCAGGGCGCTGCCGTCGCCCTGCGGCACGAGGGCGGTGACCTGGGCCGGGCGGGTCACGTCGTCCAGGACCACCAGCATCCGGCCGCGCCTGCCCGACAACTCGCGGTAGAGCGCGGCCCGTTCGGCGAAGCCGGTGGGGAGGTAGGTCTCGTGGACCCCGAGGGCGCGGAGGCAGACGGCCAGCGCCTCCGACACGTCACCGCCGACCGCCCCTGCCCCGCTGCCGCCCGGGCGCAGGGCCGTGAAGTCGACGAACAGCCGACCGCCCGGGAAGAGCCGCCGGTTGCGGTGGGCCCATTGGGTGGCGGCGGCCGTCTTGCCGATGCCGGGGAGTCCGCTGAACACCCCGATCGGGCAGTGCCCCGGGCCGCTTCCGGCGGTGCCGACGGCGAACGCCTCGTCGAGCGCGGCCAGCGGTGCGTGGCGGTCGACGAACCCGCGGGGCGGCCGGGGCACCTGGTCCGGGTGCCGGTCCCGCGCGGGCTCCGCGCCCTGGGCGGCGGCGTGGTAGTTGAACGTGATGGAGCCCTGGACGACGCCCACTTGGGCCACCGGACCCTCGACCCGGCCGGAGAGGTCGTTCCGCGTCTCGGCCGCCGGAAGACGCTCCGGCTCGGCCCGCGCGCCCCGCTCTCCCGACGCGTCCGGCTCATCCCGCCCGGTCATGGACCACCGCCTCTCGGACCGCCGCTGCCGGTCAGGAGTCACCGTACTGGACCCCGCCCGCCCGCGAGGTCCGGCGCCTCACACCGTGTCACCTCCGGGGCCCGGCACACCCCCCGTACCCCGGACGCCACCCGCACCTCGTACACCGCCCGTACGGGCCAGGGTCGCCGCCGCGCTGTCCAGGAGCATGTCGAGGGCGGTCGGGTAGGCGCTGTTCTTCATCCGGGCGATCAGCCGGGGCGCGGTCGCGGCGATGTGCGGGTGGGTGCCGGCCGGGAGGCGTGCGTACGTGGCCTGCCAGACCGCCTCGTCGGCGGCCCGGGCGGTGTGCGGGAGCGCGAGGGCGGCCGCGTCGAGGGCGGCGAAGGCGAGCGCCTGGTCGATGAAGGCGTGGTAGACGCGCACCGCTTCGGCGTCGGGCAGGCCGGCCGTGCGCAGCACGCCGATGACCGCCTCGTCGGCGGCGATCTCGTTGGCCCGGCCGCTGACCCGGCTCGCGGTGAGGATCGCCGCCTGGGGATGCGCGAGGTAGGCGGAGTGGATGCGCAGGCCCAGGTCGCGCAGGTCGTGGCGCCAGTCGCCGGTGGCCCGCCAGCCCCGCAGCGCACGGCCGACGAGTTCGTCGCCGACGGCGAGGAGGAGGTCGTCGGTGTTCCGGAAGTAGCGGTAGAGGCTGCTGGGGTCGGCGCCGAGCGCGGCGCCGAGCCGGCGCACCGTCAGTCCGTCCCGGCCGTGTTCGTGGAGCATGCGCAGGGCGGTCTCGATGTAGAGCCGCTCGGAGAGGACGACACCCGCCTTGCTGGGCTTTCTACGGCGCCGAGCCGCCTCCGACACCACTTCCTTAGGCATGACCGTCCCTTTCGCGCCCGTTTCCCAGGTTACGCCAACAGTGTTGACCCATCTCGCCCGAGAAGACTTTCATGGGCATACCCGGGAACCACTCCGACCAATGCGGATGAAAGGTATGTCTCTGTCATGCGAGTTCTGCTTGTCGGCGCCGGCGGTGTGGGCACCGCCGTCACCCGGATCGCGGCCCGCCGCTCCTTCTTCGAACACATCGTGGTCGCCGACTACGACCTGTCCCGGGCCGAGGCCGCCGTCGCCGCCCTGGGCGACGGGGAGACCCGGTTCAGCGCCGCCCGGATCGACGCGTCCGACCAGGCCGCGGTCACCGCGCTGCTCACCGGCGAGCGCTGCGACGTCCTGCTCAACGCCACCGACCCGCGCTTCGTGATGCCGCTGTTCGAGGCCGCCCTGTCCGCCGGGGCGCACTACCTCGACATGGCGATGTCGCTGTCCCGGCCGCACCCGGACCGTCCGTACGAGGAGTGCGGAGTCAAGCTGGGCGACGCGCAGTTCGAGCGGGCCGGCGCGTGGGAGGAGGCGGGGCGGCTCGCACTCGTCGGCGTCGGCGTGGAGCCCGGCCTGTCCGACGTCTTCGCCCGCTACGCGGCCGAGCGGCTCTTCGACGACATCGAGGAGATCGGCGTCCGCGACGGCGCGAACCTCACCGTCGACGGCTACGACTTCGCGCCCTCCTTCAGCATCTGGACCACCATCGAGGAATGCCTCAACCCGCCGGTGGTCTGGGAGAAGGACCGCGGCTGGTTCACCACGGCCCCGTTCAGCGAGCCCGAGGTCTTCGACTTCCCCGAGGGCATCGGCCCGGTGGAGTGCGTCAACGTCGAGCACGAGGAGGTGCTGCTGATCCCGCGCTGGGTCGACGCCCGGCGGGTCACCTTCAAGTACGGCCTCGGCGACGAGTTCATCGACACCCTCAAGACGCTGCGCAAGCTGGGCCTGGACCGTACGGAGCAGGTGGCCCTCCCCGGCGGGACGCGGGTGTCGCCGCGCGACGTCGTCGCCGCCTGTCTGCCCGACCCGGCCACGCTCGGCGAGCGGATGCACGGCAAGACCTGCGCGGGCACCTGGGTGAAGGGCACGAAGGACGGGGCGCCGCGCGAGGTGTACCTGTACCACGTGGTCGACAACCAGTGGTCGATGCGCGAGTACGGCTCGCAGGCCGTCGTCTGGCAGACCGCCATCAACCCGGTCGTCGCGCTGGAACTGCTGGCCACCGGCGTCTGGACCGGCTCCGGCGTGCGCGGCGCGGAGGCCTTCGACCCGGTCCCGTTCCTGGACCTGCTGACCGCGTACGGCTCCCCGTGGGGTCTGCGCGAGCAGTGACCGCGCGGCCCCTGGGCCGCCCTCTCCCCCGGCGCTACGGTCAACCCGGTGTGACCGGATCGCCCCCGGCTCGTTGCACGCCGTAACCGATCCGGTGGAGAGCGGGGGAGAGCGGAGGCACGACAGTGGGCGACGAACAGGCGGTGCCGGCCCGGACAGTGGCGACTCGGGCGGCCGTGCGTCAGGCGATGGCCGAGGTGGCGGCCGGGACGGATCCGGCACCGAGGGACACGGCTCTGCCGGATACGACTCCGGCGGATACGGCTCTGCCGGATACGGGGCTGTCGGGTACGGGGCTGTCGGGTACGGGGCTGTCGGATACGGCCGCGGCGCGGGCCGTTCCCGGGGCGGTGGATCCGGGGTGGGCGGCCGCACGCCCGCCCACCCTCGCGGACGCCGCCGCCGTCCGGCTCGCCGCGGCCGATCTGGCCGCGGGCCGCGTGGTGGTGCACGGCTTCGCCCACGGATACGCGCTGACCGCCCGCGCCGACCGTGAGGTGATCGCGCGGGCGGGACGGCTCACCGGCCGCCCCGACGGCCGGCCCTGCGCCGTCACCACCGTCCCGTCCGCCATCCGCGGACTCTTCGACTGGTCGCGACTGCCGGCCACTTTGCCGCGGCGGCAGATCTGGGCACTGATCGACGAATTGTACGAGCTGGGCCCGTTCGGCTTCCGGGGTCCGGCCGCGGAGCGGGTGCCCGGCCATCTGACGGCCGAGGCGGACGGAGTGCCGCGCACAGTGCGGGTGATCGCGCCGGGGCGGCACTGCCCGTCGAACGCCTTCCTCACGGCGGCCCTGACCCGGACCGGCGCCGGTCTCCTCTTCGTCACCGCGGCCCACCGCCCGGGCGAACCGCCGTACGGCTGCGGGGAGTCGGCGCGGGCGGGCTTCGGCGGCGAGCCGGACGTCCGGGTCCTGGCGCACGCGGACGACGCGGCGGCCCGGCTCCGGCATCCGTTCCACGCGCCCGCGCCCGTGCCGGTGAGCGTGATCGCGTTCCACCGCGCGGCGGGCCATGGCCGGGCGGATCTGCCCGTCCTGACGCTGGAGCGGGCCGGGTCCCTGTCGGAGGACCACATCCGGTCGCTCGCCGCCCGCAACGGCTTCGCCCTGTCCCCCGCCCCGGGTGCCGTCAGAGCAGGTGGGTGAGTTCCACGCCCAGCCACACCGCGCCGAGCCCGGCGGCGGTACTGCCGGCGACGTTCGCGGCGGCGTAGGCGCGCGCCCCGCCCTCGTACAGCTTCAGCGTCTCGTAGGAGAACGTGGAGTACGTGGTCAGGGCGCCGCACAGGCCCGTGCCGACGAGTATCCCGACGCTGGTCGAGGCCACACCGGTGAGCAGGCCGAGGATGAAGGAGCCGGTGACGTTGACGAGGAAGGTGCCCCACGGGAAGACGGAGTCGTGGCGGGACTGCACGGCACGGTCGGTGAGGTAGCGCAGGGGCGCGCCGACGACGGCACCCGCGACGACGAGCAGCCAGTTCACGCGGGCGGCTCCCCCGCGGGACCGGCGCCCGGCTCGGGCGGCGCGCCGGCCGCCCGGCCGTCCCCGTCCCCGTCCCCATTCCCGTCCCCGTCCCCGTCCCGTACGACCTCACAGGCGTCGAGCAGCACGAGGCCGTCCGTCACCAGCTCCTCGATGCCCGGCAGGAAGGCGCGGATCCGCTCCTCGGTGTCCACCACGAGGACGGACACGGGCAGGTCCTGGCCGAGCGAGAGCAGCCGGGCGGTGTGCACGTGCGAGGAGGCGCCGAAGCCCTCGATGCCGCGGAAGACGGAGGCGCCGGCCAGCCCGGCGGCGTGCGCGCGGTGGACGATCTCGGTGTAGAGCGGCCGGTGGTGCCAGGTGGCGTTCTCACTGACCAGCACGGTCAGGCGCAGCGCCCGGCCGGCCGGCACGCGCGGGGAGTGGGAAGAGTGCGGGGGGTGCGGGGTCATCCCTGCCTCCTTGCCGGTACGGCCCGGACGGCGGCCCGGGTCGCCGCGACGGCCGTGGCCACGGCGGCGAGCGCGGTGACGGTGGTCCCGGCCATGTAGAGCAGACCGCGCGGGAGATCGCCGCGGGCGAGCAGCCGCTGGAGGTCGAGCGCGTACGTGGAGAAGGTGGTGAAGCCGCCGCAGACGCCCGTGCCCAGGAAGGGGCGGAGCAGCGGGTGCGGCGGGGTGAGGGTCTCGGTGGCGAGGACCATGATCACGCCGAGGGCGGCACAGCCGACCGCGTTGACGGCGAAGATCGTCCAGGGGAACGCGCCGGGCGGGGTCGGCCAGGCCAGCGTCGCGGCGTAGCGGGCCACGGCGCCGAGCACGCCGCCCACGGCGACCACCCCGACGACCGGCAGCTGCGCGCGGAATCCCATGCGTCCAGGCTATCCGCGCCCCGGACGCCCGTACGAACCGAGGGCCGGAACGCGCACCAGGGCCGCGACGGGGCAAGGGAACCGGGAGGCGGGGCGTGGTGTGCGGTGGTGCCGGGTCGGAACGTGCGGGGCGTACGGTCACGGCCGTACGGAATGCGCGGCCGTACGGATTTCGTGGTCGTACGAATTCCGTGGTCGCGATTCGTGGCCGTGCGCGTCACGCGGGCGTACGCGTCGCGCCCACAAGGCGCACAGGCGGACCCCGGCCTGGGGCATTAACCGGAGTCCGGCCCGTGCAGCCTCGTCCTGATGGTCCGGGCACGGCGTGTGACCGTCAAAGTCCGCGCGGTGAGTCTGTCACCTCCCGGACACGGCGTTTCTCGGAGGCACGTGTCAGGGGCTCATGCCGCGCTCCCGCAGGACTCAGGCGGGACTCAGGCTGGACTCGAGCGGGACTCGAGCGGGGCTCACGCGGCCTTCCCGGAGGGTGTGGCGAGGGCCGGAACGGGGTCGCCGAGGGTCCGCTATAAGATGGTTTCGCATTCCCCCCGGGGGTATAGGGGTGGTCCGGCCACCATCTGGGCGCCCAGACCGGTGCCGAGTCCACCTCGTGCCCGCCGCCCCGAACCGGAAGGGTGGAGGGGCAGCTGGAGGGAGCTGCGAAATCCGTAGGTCAGGAGTGCCGTGAGTACATCCGTCACCACCAGATTCAGAAGCGTCGCGCCCCCACGGGGCCCAGTCGGCGACGATCTGTACGGCGAGCTCTGCGCCGTGCTCTTCTCCGCCTTCCCACGCCGCGACCAGCGGCTGAAGGCCGAACAGTACCTGCGCGGTCTGCTGACCGCGCAGGGCCGCAAATCCATCCGCAACATCGCGGCGCAGATCGGCGGCCCGGCCGCCGAACAGAGCCTGCACCACTTCATCTCCAGTTCCACCTGGGACTGGCAGCCGATGCGGGCCGAACTCGCCCGCTTCCTGCAACGTCAGGGCACCCCGCAGGCCTGGGTGGTCCGGCCGATGCCGATACCGAAGGCCGGCCAGCACTCGGTCGGCGTGGACCGGCGGTTCGACCCGGAGCAGGGGCAGGTCTTCCGCGGGCAGCAGGCGTTCGGGGTGTGGTTCGCCGCGGACGAGACCAGCGTCCCCGTCCACTGGCGGCTCTTCCTGCCCGACCCCTGGGTGAAGGACCGCAACCGCGCGGACCGGGCCGAGGTGCCGGAGGGCGCGACCGAGGAGACGCTGGAGGAGTGCGCGGTCAACGCGGCGCTCGACATGGCCCGTTGGCCGGAGATCGCGCGCAAGCCGGTGCTGCTCGACATCCGGGGCGGCGCGGGACGGGCCGCGCTGCACCGGCTCGGGCTCGCGGGCGTGCCCGTGGTCGCCCGGATCAGCCCGAACAGCCGGCTGACCGTCGCCGACCGCTCGCTGCCGGGCTTCGGCGCCGGTCCGCTGACCGCGCTCCAGATCCTCGAAGCGCTCAAGGGGCTGCGCCGGCCGGTCAGTTGGATCGACTCGGTGGCCGGGGCCCGTACGTCCCGGACCTCGCTGGCCACCGCCGTACGGGTCACGCTGCCCGTACCGCCGGGCGAACGGCAGCGGCCGCTGCTCCTGCTCGGCGAATGGGACGACCCGCGGCGCGCGCCGGTCCGGCTGTGGATCACGGACCTGACCGGCTCGGCGGTCGGCCCGCTGCTGCGGCTCACCAAGCTGTCGCGGCGGGTGGAACGGGACCTGCGCCAGGTCGGCGAGGGCGCCGGGCTGCGGGACTTCGTCGGACGGTCGTTCCGCGGCTGGCACCGGCACATCACGCTGGCCTCGGCGGCGCACGCGGTGACCGTCCTCGGCGCCGACCGGATCGCCCCGTACTGCGAGATCCAGGCCCGCTCGGCGGGCTGACCCACCCACCGTCCGGGGATACGGACGGAGCACGAACACGGGCGGGACCCGCTGTAGGGAGCGGGTCCCAGGGGCTCGGAGGCCGACTGGGGCTTCCGGGCCTTGTTCATGTGCGGGCCTTGTTCATGTGGGCGGTGCGGCGTGGGGCGGCACGGCGTGGTGCGGGGGTCAGCCGCCCAGGGCCGGGCCGGTGCGGTCGACGGCGGAGGCGGCGGGGCGGGGCTCGGTGACGGTGACACGGCGGCGGGCGAGGACGTCGCGGGTGCGCTGGAGCCGCAGCGCGAGCTGGACTTCGAGCACCTGGCCGGGCCTCTGCCATTCCGTGCCGAGGAGTTCGCCGATGCGTTCGAGGCGGCGCGAGACGGTGTTCGGATGGACGTGCAGCGCCTCGGCGGCGTTGGTGGGGCTGCCGCCGGAGGCGAAGTACGCCTCCAGGGTGCGGATGAGGTCGGTGAACCGTTCGGCGTCGTACTCCAGGACCGGCCCGATCGCCGACTGGATGAAGCCGTCCACGTCGTGGTCGTCCGAGAGCAGCAGCCCCAGGAACCCCAGGTCGTCCACCGAGGCCGCCGTGCCCGCCCCGCCCAGCGCGCTCATCGCGTCCAGGCAGCGCAGGGCCTCCTGGTAGAGCCGGGACACGCTGTCCGCGCTCCAGCCGGGCCCGGCCGCGCCCACCGACACCGGGTGGCCGAGCAGCGGGCCCAGTTCGGCGGAGACGGCCTTGGCGGCGGCCGAGGCGTCGGTGCCGGGCAGCAACAGGACGACGCTGCCGCCCTGCACGGTCTTCAGGCCGGACATCCGGTACGCGTACGAGGACGCCCACACGACGGCACGGCCCGGCTCGCCGCCCTCGGCGCGGGCGACCACGACCACGTGCGGCCGGCGCAGGTCGAGGCCGAGGCGGCGGGCGCGCTGGGTGATCTGCTGCGGAGCGTGGCGCGGCTCGGTGAGCAGGTCGTCGAGGAGCTCGTCGCGGACGGGGCCCTCGGCGACGGCGGTGGAGCGCTGCATGAGGAGCAGCAACGCGACGGACTGGGCGGCGAGTTCGAGGAGCCGCTCGTCCTCGCCGGTGAGCGGGACGGCGGCGCGGACGACGAGGACGCCCAGGTCCTCGGAACCGGCGATGACCGGGGCGACCCAGGTGCGGTGCCGGGCCGCCACGCCCTCGTCGCCTTCATGGGCGTGGTGGGCGTCGAGTCCGGCCGCGGTGTCCGCGCGGACGGGGCGGCGGCCGGCGTGGGCGTCGAGCGCGGCCTTGGCCACCGCCGCCTCGTCCAGCCCCTCGAACTCCCCGGTGGACGCGAGGACGCGGCCGCCGGGGTCGCGGATCACGACACAGGCGTCGAGCGCGTCCCCGGCGGCCTCGGCCACATGGCGCAGATCACCGCCGGCCAGGATCAGGTTCATGATCCGGCCGTGCGCCTCACCGGTGTACCGCATACGGGTCAGCGCCGTGCGGGCGCGCGAGCTGTCCTGTTCGAGTTCGGCGACCTCGGCCCGGGTCCGGTCGAGCAGTCCGGCCCGCCCGGCGGCGACCGCCGCCAGATCGGCGAGCGAGGCGACCAGGGCGACCTCGCCGGAGGTGTAGCGGCGGGCCCGGCGGTCGACCCCGTACAGCACGCCCGCGACCACGCCGCCGACGCGCAGCGGTACGGCGAGGACGGCCCGCAGGCCCTCGTTCCGGACGAACGCGTCGAGGCCGGCCGTGTGGGCGAACCGCCGGTCCTGGAGGTAGTCCTCCGTCCAGACGGGTTCGCCCCGCGCGTGCACGAGGGCGCCCAGTCCGTCCTCGTCGAGGGCGGTGGCGCAGCCGGCCTGGTCCAGTGGGGTGAGCACGCCCTCGGAGGCGTGCACGACCCGGACCTCCTGGGCGGTGCCGTAGGACAGGGCGAGACAGACCAGATCGAGGTCGAGCAGCCGTTTGGCCCGGCGGACGACGGTCCGCAGCAGGTCTTCGAGGCCGTACGACAGGGTCAGGTCGCGCGCGGTGTCGGCGAGGGCGTCGAGGCCGGCCTCGCAGCGCTCGCGGCGGGCGAGGGCGTGGCCGACGCCGGTCGCGAGGTGGACCGCCCGGGTCAGCTCGGCCAGTTCGGCGCCCTCGACGCCGGACTGCCGTGCCTGGTCGACGAGTTCGGCGAACCGCTCGGGTGGCTCCTGCCGGGACAACAGCTCCAGCACGGCGAGCGCGCCGGCGCCGCCGCTTCCGGCCGCACCGCGGCGCTCCTCGCCCGCGTGCCCTTCCGTGTCGTGCTGGGTCATGCCTCAACTCCCGCTGCCAAGCGGAGGGATGCCGCAGGGGAGGCCCCGCAGACCCGTACCGCTGACCGATTTCCGTGTCCGTCGTGGATGACGGTCAACGGCGGCACGGATCTCTTCATTCCCGACCGTTGCGCTCGCGCACGGTCATCTGCTAGTGCTGCGCTATTTTTTGATGTCACGTCGGCTCGTTGTTCCGGCGGCGGGCCCGGGGGTGGGCGGGCGGCTCAGACCGTCGCGCCGGCGGCGCTCGGGACCGACAGGGGGGCCGGAATCGACGACAACGGGTGCGGAGGCACCGGGTTCGGCGACCCCGCGTTCGACACCCCCGGGTTCAGCGACACCGCGGGACGCGTGGGCCGGAGGGCGCGCGGCTGAGCGGGCACCCGGCGCGGGGGCGCGTGCCGGGCGGCGAGCAGCAGGTCGCGCAGCCGGCGCAGCCGCGCCGAGGGCTCCCGGCCGCCGTCGCGCCGGAGCAGCGCGCACAGCCGGCGGTGGACCTCCAGGGCGTCCTCGACGCGGCCGGAGCGCAGCAGGGCGACGATGAACTGGGCGTTCAACGGCTCGTCCAGCGGATGCCGGGCGGCGTGCAGGGCGAGTTCGGGGATCAGCTCGGCGTGCCGGCCGAGTCCCAGGTGCGCCTCGGCCCACTGGTCGAGGACGCTGAGCCGGGAGGCGCCGAGACGCTCGGCCTCGGCGCGCAGCCGCGGCCCGGCGGCGACTCCCGCGTACGGTTCGCCGCGCCAGAGCGCGAGGGCCTGGCCGAGCCGCAGCGTGGCGCGGGTCAGGTCGCCGGCCTCCATCGCGCGGTATCCGGCCCCGGCCGCGCGCTCGAACTGCCAGACGTCGTGGGAGCCCCGGCCGGTGTCGAGCCGGTAGCCGCCGGGCTCGGCGGCGAGAATGGTCTCGACGGTGCGCCCGTCTCCGGCGCCCCGGCCCTGCGGCAGCGCGGCGGTGATCAGGAAGCGCAACTCGCCTATATACGCCTTGAGTTCGTGGCGCGCGCGGCGCGGCGCACCGGCCGGCCAGAGTTCTTCCATGAGCACGGACGCCGGGACGATCTGACCGGCGAAGGTGGCCAGCAGGGCGAGGATCTGCCGGGGCACGGCGGCTGCCGGGGTGACCGACGCCCCGTTCTCCCGTACGGAGAGTCCCCCCAGAATCCGGACGTCCACCCTTGCCCCCCTCAGCTCATTCGTCTGCGCAACGGGATGCCCCGGTCGATTAGAAAAGAGACCGTCCGGCATGTCAATAAGAAACCGCAGAGTACGGAATCGGCACCTCCCCGTCGGATGCCGTTGCCCCCTTTGGGGGTTTTGTTGTCATCAACGAGGCTTCCGGACAAGGGAAAACGTACTCGCGGATCGCTCGACTCGCCCCACGGGTATGGTTTTCGGTCCGTTTTCGATCCGCCTTCGATACGTCGCCGATCCGTCGCCAATCCATCGTCGGAACCGACGAGGATACGGCCGCCGGGCGGCCCGGCTCAGCGGAAACCGGCACCGGGGCCCGGCGTCCCGGGTACTTCCGTCTCCTCGACGCCCAGGGCCCGGGCACCCCGGCCGGGCTCCAGATCGAGGGCGGTCAGGACGGCGGGGACGACGACGCTGGGCAGTACGTGGCGATAGAGCGCGGAGGCCCAGCGCTCCATGGACGACCGGTGGCCCTCCAGCGCGTGCGTCATCAGATTGAGCCCGGCGTAGGCGCCGACGAACAGCCCGGCCAGCTCCTCCGGGTCGGCGTGCGGCAGGAGTTCACCGCTCTCCTTGGCCGCGCGCAGCAGCCGCCGGTTGATGTCGGTCCACTCGCGGTACGGGCCGCTGCGGTCGAGCTCGTGCCCGCCCTGGTCGAGAGTGAGCCGCACGCTGCCGCTCAGCACCGGGTCGCGGGTCAGCCGGTGCACGAACACCATGCCGGTGTCCACGAACTCCTGCACCTTGGAGGGCTGCGGCGGCGCCGGGGGCACGACCGACACCTGCGCTTCGAGGACGGCGTGCGCGAGGTCTTCCTTGGAGTCGAAGTGGAAGTACAGCGCGCCTTTGGTCACATGGGCGAGCGCGAGGATGTCGGACAGCTTCGCCGCCTCGTAGCCTCGCTCGTCGAAGACGACGGCCGCCGCCTCCAGGATCGCCTTGCGGGTCCGGATCGCACGGTCCTGCTTCGCCACTGGGAGTCACGTCCCTCTCATCGCGCGAACCGGCATTCCGCGGCCCGGGAAAACAAACCTCCGGGTACCCATTTTCCGGCAGCTGGAAGATACCCGAAGCACTGTGCGCCGGGAACCCGCGACCGGGACATCCACCCGTCGCACCGCCCTGACCACGACTTTTGACGGTGCGACAGCTTTCCAGAACGTCAGGTCCACGATGCGGAGCGCTCCTGACCGCCCGCCGCGGTCACGCTGCGCGACGGGAAAACCGACGCGTCGGCCGCGTACCGGCCGCACCGGACGTGGTCACGCGGACGCCGGGCCGGCCGGATCGGCCAGGACCGCCGAGGCGGCCAGCAGGACGAAGGAGGCGAGGATCAGCAGGGTGCGCAGGAGGTGGAAGCGGTTCCAGCGCGCCTCGAAGGCGGCCCGCACGGTGGCGGCGGGCGTGCCCTCGGCCTCGGGCGCGGCGAGGGCGGCGTTGAGCGGGATGTTGCCGGCGACGGTGACGAGATGGTTGGCCAGAGCGGCCACGAGCCCGGCCACGACCAGCCACTTCCGGGTGTCGCTCCGCCCGTCGACGGGCACGAACAGGGCCGCCGCCGGGAGCACCGCCACGCCGAGGAAGACCAGCAGGAACACCGGCTTCGGCACGTACTCGTTGATCCGTCGCATGACGGTCACGAACTCCTCGTCGGTGAGCCGGGCGAGCGCGGGCATGATCCCCGTACGGAAGATCAGCAGGAACCCGGCGTACAGACCGGTGGACACGACGGCGAGGAAGAGCAACAGGGCGGCCATGGGCCCATGATGCCGATCATGGGGCCGCCGGGGCAGAGGGAAGAGCCCGGGAAATCCGGGCCGACGGCGGGGTCGGGAAGGGGTCGGGACGGGGACGGGAAGGGGCCGGGACGGGGACGGGACGGGGACGGGACGGGGAGGGGACGGGGAGGGACCGTCGGCCAGGAAAGAGGGCAACGGAGGGACACGGAGGGGTCAAAGCGGAAATGGCGGCGAGGGCACGCCGGTGTGGCAGGGACTCGCCATCCTTTTCAACAGGGGTTGTCACCGTGTGAAGTCGCGTGCGTACATGGAGTGGCACAGCCAGGAGGGCGGGGGTGGTCGACGGTGACGGATACCGCGGGCTCCGTGACGCTCGCCCGGTCGGCGATGGGCCGGGGCGGCCCCGAGCCCCAGCGCCCGCCCGGACGCCCGGTCCGCGGCACCCGCCGGGTCAGCGCCGCGCTGGCGGGCCTGGCCGCCTCGGTCCGGCAGGAGTTGCTGACCTTCGACGACCCGGTCGCCTCCATGACCCGCGAGATCCCCGAGCCGTTCCTGGAGCTGGCGGGAGCGTGCATGCGCGCGGCGGTGGAGCGGGCCGCGGAGGTCCGCCGTATCGTCCCGCGTCACGCCGTTCCCCATGTGGCGGGCGCGGCACGGGTCCCGGGCCGGGCTCGGGTCACCGACGCCATCCCGTTCAAGATGATCGTCGTCGACCGCGCCATCGCGGCCGTCCCGCTGGATCTGGAGATCCTCTACAACGGTCTGCTGCTCATCCGCGACCCCGTCGTGGTCCAGGCCCTGGTCCGCGCCCACCACACCTCCTGGGACACGGGCCGGGAACTCGCGGGGCTCGCCCCGCCGTCCCGCGACCTCCCCGCGCAGCTCCGCCCGGTCCTCGAAGCCCTGCTCGCCGGCCTCACCGACGAGACCGCCGCGGCCCGGCTCGGCATGTCCCCGCGGACGTACAGCCGTCGCGTCGGCGAACTGATGGCGGCCCTCGGCACGACCAGCCGCTTCCGCGCGGGCGCGGAGGCCGCCCGGCGGGGATGGGTCTGAGGAGCCGGTCCGCCGGGCGCCGCTACCCGAGGGCGATCCGGTCCAGGAGACCGCCCTCCGCCGGGTAGGGCCGCTCCTCGGGCAGCAGCCGCGCGGCCTCGTCGGTACGGCCGTCCCGGACGAGGGCGTGGATCTCGTGCGCGAGCGGTGTCACGTCGCGGATCGCGACCGTCCACTCGTCCGCGTACCGGCGCGCGGCCTCACCGCTCAGACCGAGCTGGAGCGAGCGGTGCGCGAGCGGCCGGAGGTGCAGATCCCGCTCGGGATCCCACTGCACCCGAGCCGGCGACCGCCGCAGCTCCCGCTTCCAGGCGTCGCGGTCCGGGTGCAGACCCCTCACGTAGTGCGACAGGCAGGCGTTCCGCAGCGCCCAGTCGAAACCCTCCCGGGTGATCTCGACGGCGAGCACGGTCTCCTGCCCCTCCTTCAGGCCCCAGCCGCAGCGGTAGGCCATCCACAGGAACGACGGCTTGATCCACGTCATCCGGTCCCGCTTCCACGCCTCCGGAAACCGCCCGTCCCGAGCCGCCGCCAGCCCGATCTCCGGCCGATACGCCTGATGGACGGTCACCGTGGTGCCGGTGTGAACGGCGCGGATCTGATGCTTCGGGGCGGAGACCGGGGGCGCGGGCTCGGGCATGGGTACGTACATGACCCCAAGGGTGCGTCGGGACGCACTCCGGGGGCCAGTCGATTTCGCCTACGGGCAATCAGCGCACCGCGCGAACCCGGTCAACGCGCACTCTGGTCCTTCAGCCCTCCGACGAACAGCTCCCAGGCGTTCGCCCCGAAGGCCAGTCAAGGCCCTGCGGGCCGCTTGCTGTCCCGCACGGGCACGACGCCCGGCAGATGATCCGCGACCTCGACACACTGTCCGTTACCGCTGCTGTAACTGCTGCTGCGCCACACCGGCGCGACAGATTCATGCCGCATGCCCCACACCGACCTCTCCGGTAGCTCTCTCAAGAACCGTTGCGGGCATGGAGCCCGGCCGTGAAGCATGCCCAGACGTCGGCCGCGAAATGCAGCGCCGGCCCGCAGGGCCTCTTGCTGTCACGCACGACGGCCGCACCCTCAAGGCGACCGGCTTCGACGCAGTTGCTGTTGGCTCCGCTGCGGCTCGACTTACGCCATGCAACGGAGAGAGTCGATGCGTCCGGGGTGATCACGTTCACGATCCTGCCTCTTTCTTCTTGTCCTCGATGAAGGTCAGCGACTGATCGAACGAGAGGGCCGAGGCAGTGAGCCGCTCGAATGCCTCCGTGTAGCCGTCCACATCGGCGGATTCCTCGATGTAGAGGCTGCTGTTCAAGTGTTCCAGCAGTACGACGTCCAGTCCTGGCAGCCCGAAGCCCAAAATGGCAAAGCTGCCGGCCGCGCCAGGGTGCAACGCGGCATCGGCAGGGAGTACCTGGATCGTCACCTGCGGGTACTCCGCCACGTCGAGCAAGCGCTGCAACTGGTCCCGCATGACACCTGTGCCTGGCGCACGGGCAGTGAGGGCGGCCTCGTGGATGATCGCGCGCAGCTTCAAGGGGGTGGGGCGCGTCAGAACGGACTGGCGAGCCATGCGAACTTCGACCAGCCGCGAGACTTCCTCCGGGGTCCTGGTCATGCCCACAGCACCGATGGCGGCGCGGGCATAGGCCGCCGTCTGCAACAGGCCAGGAACCAGAAGAGTCTCGTAGTTGCTGACCGAAGCGGCGTCGCCTTCCAAGCTGATCAGGTCGGCGTACACCGGAGTGATGTCGTAGGTCTGCCACCAGCCCCGCTTCCCACCGTTCTTCGCGAGCGACAGCAGGAACTCCGAGTGGGCCTCATCGGCCCCGAACAGGCCCAAGAGCAGCTCGACATCAGCCGGCCGCGCCCCTCGCGTCGCGCTCTCCAGCCGCGAGAGCTTCGAGGCACTGAGGCCGGTACGCGCTTCTACATCCTCAAGAGTGAGTCCGGCCTGATCCCGAAGTCGGCGCAGCTCCATCCCAAGTCTGCGGCGCCGCACGGTGGGTGGTGCCATGTCCGCGTACCCCCTCTGGCCCGCCGACCACTTCAGATGCCCTGGGTCCCGATGCGGGCACCATGCTCGCACAGATGGCCCGCACCCCATTCGATCGAGTTGGCAAATATGCCAACTCAGTGATTCCGCTTGCCATCACATTGGCATGTGGCCACTCTGATTCTGGATCGCAATCCGCCCCGGCTGTGTGCGATCTACCGCACAAAAACGAAGACCCCCGCGACCGTTGCACCGGTCCGGGGGCGTGGCCAACGCTTTCGAGGAGCGTCAACATGAGCAACCCTATCGTCCACCTCATCGGACTACTCGTGGGGCGGCTGTGGCCTCGCAGGGGTGCCGTCAGCCTCGCGCCGACGGCACCCGTCGGGCCCCCAGGCGCCGGCCTTCGCCCCACCGATCTCCTCCCCCGCGTGATCCGCAGTGTGGAGGTGGCCTGGTGACCCCGTCCTCCGCGGCTTCCTGCGGGAGCGACCCGATCGTCCTGAGGTGGACGCAGGGATCCAAGAGCGTCCCCATGGCCCGGCGTGAACTGCGCAAGACGTTGGCCGACTGGGGGCTCGTCGACATCGAGGACGCCGCGTCGCTCGTACTCTCCGAACTCCTGACCAACGCCGTCCGGCACGCACGCGTGCCAGGGCGGGAGATCGAGACTCGTTTCTTCCCCCTCCTCAACGGGCTCCGGATCGAGGTCCACGACTCCTCCGAGCAGCGGCCCTTGATGGCCATGCCGGAAACCGGAACCGTCGGCGGGTGGGGGCTTCCGCTGGTGGACACGCTCTCGGAGAACTGGGGCGTATCGGACCGTCAGGGTCCGGGCAAACTCGTCTGGGCCCACTTGATCAGCGATCCAGTGGACGGCATTCCCCGACATCTCTGAGCACGCCCGACAGCCCCGGCTTCCCGTCTCCTTCCTCCCGACGGTCGGCCGGGGCTTCTTCCAGCGAAGCCGCGCCTCAAACCGTGGGGCGGGGTGCCACCATGGCGGGCGTGGTGCCCTCGACGGTCAGGTTCCCGGTCCACAGCTCGTACCGGTTGCAGTAGGCAGCGCCACCGAAGTCGACGCGCCGCCCTCCGGGCTCCAGCTTCCAGCCCGCCTCGTCCCAGCGGGCGAGGAGGGCGCCGCAGATGAAGGCCCGATGGGCCTGCAGCATGATCCATTTGCCCTTGTCGGTCTCGGTGGCGGTCTCCTTGTTCAGGTCGGCCGCCAGCCGCCACAGCATGGACCAGTCCGCGCCCGGCGTCAGGGGGCCGACGACACCGACCTCCCCCAGCTTCCGTTCGTTCCAGTGGTGCGTGGCGTAGCCGAAGACGACTCCGAGCATGTGGAAGACGCAGGTGCGAGTGCGGCCTTCCGCGCCGCTGACGTGGTGCATATCGTCTACTCCGGTAACAGCGCGGCCCGGACGTCTTGTCCACGTCCGGGCCGTACCTCGTTCAAGTGAAGCAGGTCAGCAGCACGGGCCGTCGGAGCAGCACGTGGGCTCGTTGCAGTCCGCCGCGATGCCCCACAGGGACTTGTCGACCGCGAACCCGGCGGCGGTGATCGCGTCGGTGACGTCGTACATCAGGCCCCTCGTGCGGGTCTTGGAGTTCGGCGCGTGGTGCAGATAGCGGCCGAAGTGCTGCTCGCACCAGGCGGCGTACTCCTGGGTGTGCAGCATGAACGTGTGCCAGGCGGGATCCACGGCCCTACTGGGCGCCATGATGTGTTCCCGCTCGGTGGTACCGGCCACGTAGAGGAACGCCAGAGCCTCGTCCATGATCCGCGCGGCCATGCCGGCATCGAGGCTGTACTCGTCGGCGCAGAACGTCGTGAGTCTGTCGAACAGTTCGGGGGACACCAGGTCCCGGCCCTGCCGCAGAGCGGCGACCGGCCTCTCAGGTGCAACCGTCATCGGAAGTTCCTTCCATGAGGGTGATCGGCACGTGCAGCCGCCCCACCGCGCCGGCAGGCATCGGTCACAAGAGGGGCGGGGCTTGGGGAAGCGGGGTCGTGCCCTCGCTCGATGGGTTGGCGTAGCCGCACCAGGTGCAGGCGTAGCGGCCGTTCACGCCGAGGACTCTGTGACCGCATTGGCCGCAGCGGTGTGCGGTGATCGCGCTTGCAGGCGGCTGACCGTGTTCGGGGGTGCCAGCCACTCCCTACCACCGTTCTCAGGGATCAGAAATGCCATGCTCTGGGGGCGTCGTTCCGAGGGCATGACGGCCGGGTCCTCGAAGTCGCGGACCACATCGCGGAGGATGCCCACGCGTCCGTGTGCGTCCTGGACGAGATTCCCGATGTCCTTCGCGGTGATCACGACGACTGGTGGCACCCGTCCCCCACTGGCTCGTATGGGCCGCGTTCCTGCTCGCTGTCCGCCGCCATGGCGCACCCTCCGCTGTCGTTCGTCGATGGAACGACGTTAGGAAGTCGGCTGGTTGGCAGTCCACGGTGTTGCATGCGGTTGCACGCATTCACCCGATCGCGGCAAGAGCCTTCCCGATCAGGTCGCGGGCCGGTGCTCCATGTACGGCCAGCTGCGACAACTGCGAGAACGCCCGGAGATACGTCTCGATCTCCCCGGGAGTGGTCACGTTGATTTCTGCCGTCAACGTCTCCACGGCTACCTGTTGATCGTCAAACGCGTAGAAAGCCTCCAGCGGCCACACCGTCCGGCGGGCTCGTGCGGGGATGATCCCGAGCGACACGTTCGGCCTCCCCATGGCAGTGAGCAAGTACTCAAGCTGCTCGGCCATGGCTGCTTCGTCACTGACCAGGTAGTAAAGAACCGTCTCCTCGATGATCAACGCGAACCGGTGATCGCCCTCACTCAGGACTCGCGATCGCCGTTGACGGGCGGCCACCGCCTCAGCCACGTCATCCGGAGTACCTTGAAACGTGGTGATGGCTTTGAGGAGCCCCGTTGTGTATCCGGCGGTCTGGAGCATGCCAGGCACGACGTTCGAGGCGTAGACGCGAAACGAGCGGGTCCGCTGGTAGAGCGGTGTCGTCTGTTCGTGGACGCGGCGCATGCCGTCGCGGTGAAGCTGGCGCCACTCCATATACATGGACTCGGCGTTTCGAGACGCGGCGATGATGTCAGCCGCGTACTCGTCGGCTCCGCAGGCCGCACACCATGCCCGGATGTCCGAGTCCGAGGGTGGGGTGAGGCCCCGCGCAACGCGAGACGACTTCGACTTGTGCCAACCGCACCGAGCGGCCAGCTCGTGCCCTGAGAGACCGGCGTCCTTCATGAGCCCTTGCAGGCGGGCGGCCACGGCTGCCCGCGCTGCTTGGGCGCTGGAAAGCGGGGAGGAAGGCATGAACTGACCGGCCAGTGATTCAGACGGTGTACTTCTCGTGCGGGACGGCGCGGTCCCAAACAGCTTCGAACGCGGCCACGCACAACTCGGTCACGGCTGGGTCGTCAGTCTGGTCGGTGTGAACCCACCTGCCGACGCCGTCGAAGATGTTGAACTGCACAAGTCGGCCATCGAAGATCCAGCAATCATTGCCGGGCAACGCCAAGTCGGATGCTTGGCGCCGGGGTAGCCAGCGGACCTGTTCGCCGGCAGCCACGTTGGTGAAAGTGCCGGAGTGCTCGAAGGCGATGTAGTCGCTGACAGGCTCAGAGACGATGCGGGCCCTTCGAATCAGCACACCCCTAGCAGTGACCTCTTGCACAAGATCGAGCCAAGGCCGCCACCATGAGGCGCAGTCATCTCGGTCGAGCCGGTGGCCTCGCTTCCAGGCGTCGAAGCCCTCGACTTCGTTTGCGACGCCGTATGTATCGCGCATCTCAAGATGCACGGCTGACACCTGCGCGGACCGGATGAGATCAGCGAAGTCAGTCAGACTCTGCGACACGGAGCGCCTCCCTGAGAAGCGGCACCATCCGCTTCGGAACCCTGATCACCGACTCATGCCCGGGGATTGACACGTCCTGAGAACTCTCGCCCGTGGTCTGGTCGTCTGCCGTCCACCCTTGGATCACAAGATCCTTCGTCTCCTGGTCCACCCACACAGCCGGTGATCCGTGATCTCCGGACTCGGGATCTTTGCCGACGAACAGTAAGGCCATGGTGTCCCTCCCTGTCGAGCACGTGGCGCTTGGTTGCACAGGCTCACTCTGGAGGAGAGTGCCGGTCAAGGAGGCCGGAACGACTAAATACCGCCTGAGGGTGGCCAGGGGAATCCGGCATGATGCCGGGCGGGGGTGGGACCCCCGCCCAGCGTGCACGGCTACTTGAGGTAGACGAGGCCGTCGGTGGTGAGGGTGGGACGGCCGCTGGTGCCGACCACGACGACCTTGACGGTGTGCTTGCCGCTGGTGGCCCAGGTCTTGGTCCAGATCGCGTCGCGGTACTTGGTGGTGCCGGACTTCAGATCGACCGTGGCGGTCTTCACGCCGTCGACGTAGATGTACGCCTGGCCCGAGGTGGCCGCGCGGGACACGACCCAGGTGGCCGAGCGGCCGGTGAACGTCCACGTCAGGGACGCGTTCTTCGAGGAGCTGCTGAGGGACTTGCCACCGAGGTAACTGGTGGACGACTTGGACGTCCACGTGCCGGACCTGGTGGCCGAGGTCTCCTGGAGGATCACCGGCGTGGCCGTGACCGACCCGCCCGCGGTGTTGCCCGCCTGGTCGTAGGCGGTCATGTTCCACGCCGTCGCGACACCGGACTTGGCGGTGTGGGCGGCGCTGGTGACGGTCGGGCCGTACGTCTTGGCGGCCGGCGCGGTCAGCCGTACCTCCTTCAGCGCCTTGTTGTCGGCGGCCTTCCAGGACAGCGTGACCGGGACGGCGGTGGTGTTCACCGTGCCGGTGCGCAGGGCCAGGGCGGGCTTGGTGGTGAACGTGGGCGCCGTGGTCTCCGCGACCACGGTCTTCGCCGCGCTGGTGGTCTTCTTGCCGGAGACGTGGGTGGCCCGCACGGCCACCGTGTGCGTGCCCGCGGCGAGGGTGGCGGACGCGGAGGTCGCGGTGCCCGCGACGGTGACCGCCGGCTTGCCGTCGACGAGCAGTTCGTACTGCTTGATCAGCGAGGCCGGGGTGGTGGCCGACCAGCCGACCGTGACGCGGGACTTGGTGTAGTACGTCGTACCGGACAGTCCGGCGCCGGTGACCGACTTCACGGTCAGGCCCGCGACGGGGCCGCCGGCCCAGGTGCGGAGGGTGGCCAGCTGCGGGTAGAACGCGTTGCCGGGGCACTGGGTGTTGTAACCGTCGCGGTGGCCATGGATGACGGGGAACGACAGCTGGGCACCCTTGGCCCAGGACTTGCCGAAGAAGTTGGTTCCCGCGTCGCCCGCCGTGAGCGTGGTCGTACCGGCCGGGTCGACTCCGTACTGGCCCAGCTTCCACGCGGCGATCCGGGCGACCGAGACCATCGCCGCCTGCGAGGGGGCGGCGTCGGTGTAGGTGCCCAGGACCGAGATGCCGGTGGTCTCGGAGTTGAAGCCGTAGGCGTGCGCGCCCTGGACGGGCTGGTCGACACCGCCCTTGCGGCCCTCGTAGACCGTGCCGCACTTGTCCACGAGGAAGTTGTAGCCGATGTCCTTCCAGCCCAGCTGCTTGACGTGGTACGCGTAGATGCCGCGCACCACCGCGGGGGCGTCCGCGCAGGTGTACGTGTTGGACTCGGCCGTGTGGTGCACGACGACCGCCTTGATCTTGCCGCCGGGCAGGTAACCGGGCTCCTCCGGGCTGATCGACTCGTCCGCGCCCCATCCGGCCCGCGACGTGATCGGCGGCCGCGGGGCGGTAGAGGGCGGCGCCGGAGGCAGGGTCGTCGCGGACGGGCTCGGGCTCGTGGTCGGCGTCGCGGTCCCGGTCGGGCCGTCCGTCGGACCGTCGGTCGGGGACGCGGAGGTGGAAGGCGTCGTGGTCGGCGGCTCGGTCCCGGTGTCCGGCGTGCTGGTCGGCGGCTCGCTCGTCGGTTCACCGGTGGCGGGCGTCTCCGGGGTGCCGGTCGCGTCCGGGCCGGGGTCCGTGGACTCGGTGCCGGACGGCGTGGGCTCCTCGGTCCCCTCGACGGCGAAGGCCGCCGGAGTCATGGACTTCACGCTCCCCTTGCCGGGGTCGACCATGTCGAGGCGCAGTCCGGCGGGCAGCCCCGCCGACGTCTTGCCGGCCGAGGTCATCCGTGCCTCGACGCCGTCGGACGGCCCGACCCAGGCCGGTTCGGTGCCGCCGCGCGCGGCACCTCGCTCGCCCTGACCGCTGTCACCGTCCAGCCGCAGCCAGGACGACCACTTCCCCGAGCCCACCGCCCGGGTACGGACCTCGACCGTGCCCTTGACGCGCGCGGTCGGGTCGGTCCACGTCACCCCGAGCATGCTGAACGGCTCGGTCTCCCGCCGCGCGAGCGAGGCGCTGCGCCCGTCCGTGCTCGCGGTCAGCGGCGCGGTCTGCCCCCGCGTACTCACCGGCCCCGTCGTACCCTCCGCTCCAGCCGGGGCATCGGCGTTGCCGGTGACCCCCTGGAAGACCAGCACACCGGTCACACCGGCGACGGCCACAGCGGCCGTTCCCCATATTCGACGCCGCTTCACGCAGCCCCACCCCTCAAGACGAACGAGAATGAACAAAGAACGGCGATGTCCGCGGCTCCCCGCGGCGGCCCGATCCCCTGTCCGACGGTGCGCGTCAATCCGACAGGTCCCGCGCACACCTGCTCCGGGCCCGCTCTACGCGGTCGATGGTACGTAAAAAGGCATATTTCCGGTGCCGCGGGACTGACCCGGCTGGTTCCCCCCTGCCGGGCCATCCCGCTCGACGAAACCTGGCGCCGCCGTCAGCCGACGATGGCGACCGGGGCGTCCCAGGCGTTGCGGTCGACGTTGATGGTGTAACCGCCGCGGGTTTCCTTGCTGTTGGCCTTGTACTGGTGACCGCGGCTGTGGTCGGTGTACAGCTTCGGGTCCCAGGGCCAGTCCTTGGTGGTGGTCTCCTGACCGTTCCACAGCGCGTACCAGAGGTTGCCCGGGAGGTCCGTACGGTCCTTGGCGGTGGCGATCGCCTTGGCGCTGGAGCTGCTGAACCCGTAGAGACCGGCCCGGTAGGTCTTGGCACGCAGGGTCTTGGTGAAGGACCTCACGTAGGTGAGGGTGGCGTCGTTGCACGCCTTGTTCGTGATGTCGTACGACTCCATGTTGAGGTAGATCGGGCTACCCGGCTTCATCCCGAGCGCCGCCGCCTTCGCGACCGCGTCGTTGGCGTTGGCGGCCCCGACCGAGGCCGCGGTGGCGGCGGTGAACCTCTCCTTGTTCCCGCTCTGCTGGCACGGCGGCTGCGCGCCGACGTACAGCGGGATGACCTTCCAGCCGAGCGTGTCGATCGACTTCACCCAGGACTTCGTCAGATTGGCCTGGGTACATCCGCGGTTCTTGCCGCCGATATAGACGGCGACACCGCTGTAGTAGCCGTCCTTCTTCCACGCCGTCATCGCGCTGAGCGAGGGCGCCGCGCAGGCGTCGAACGCCCGGCCCGTGTACGTCTTCTGCGCCGGCCACACCGTCGCGGCCATCGAGGTCTGCGCCGCGAACCCGGCACCGACGACAACGGCGACGCCCGTCGTCGCCAAGGCTATGTAACGGCCTCTCTTCGACAGCCGGTGCTTCGCCATGTCCCCACCCCATCCGGTAAACGCCCCCCGGGATCCCGGGGTTCGCACACTTTATCCAGGGGCGGCGGGCACGCGGCGGCGGGCCGGTCGCTTCCTCATGAGCGAGGGGGCGTTCTGGCGCATCATCGCTCCCGGACGTTCCGCAGACGCTGGTCACTTCCTACAGCAAACGCGACCCGGCATGCGGTTGTTCGGCGCGCCGGTGCAGCGCGAGCTCGCCGGGGCTGCACATCGAACAGTCGGCGCGAAGGCATGCAGTTCCCCTCGCGCAGGGCCGTCGACTGCGCTGCGGGCGCGCAACAGCCCCCTCCGCGCCTCGGGCCAACCACGAGACCTATCGGGCGAGTGCCGATTGGCCATTTTACGATCTTTACCTTTCCACTTCACTCGCGATTGGATCACATTTGTAATTATCATGTAATTGAGAGGTTGAGGATCAGTGAAGATGAATCCACCCGCGCCGGCGGAGCGCGGGCGCATCTGGTCAGGAAGGAGCCTGCGCTACATTGCGGGCAGCCTGTCCCTTGCCTTATCCGTTGCCCTCCTCGATGGCGTGAGTGCCACGGCCGCGGCGCCGGCTGGGCCAGTTGCCGCGCCGAAGAAGCCGGCCGCCGCGCAGGCAGCGGATATCCCCTCGGCTCGTGTGGCGGCCCGGTTGTCCGGGCAGCGGGTTGAGGCGTTGTCGGAGCGGACGGAGACGTCGACGACCTGGGCGAACAAGGATGGTTCGCTCACCACCGAGCTGGCTGCCGGTCCGGTCCGGTTCAAGGACGAGCTCAGCGGGGACTGGCGTGACGTCGATGTCGAGCTCGCAGAGCTCGGGGATGGTTCGGTCGCGGCGAAGGCGCATCCGCTGGGATTGCGGCTCGCGGGCAAGTCGGGCACTCCCGCACGTTCGCTGAAGGCGGCGCAGTCCGAGCCGGCCACGGACCTGGTCACCTTGGGACAGGGCGACGGGGCGATCACGCTGCAGTGGCGAGGGGGACTGCCCGCGCCGGCCATCGACGGAACCCGCGCGACGTACGAGAACGCGGTGCCCGGTGCGGACGTGGTGGTCGAGTCCACCCGGATGGGTTTCGAGCAGTTCGTCGAGGTCAAGGAGAAGCCCGGGAAGGACGGCTTCTCCTACACCCTGCCGCTGAGGACCAAGGGACTGAAGGCCGAGCAGCAGCCGGACGGCAGCGTGCTGTTCACCGACAAGAAGTCGAAGAAGACCGCGGTCATGCCCGCCCCAGTGATGTGGGATGCGACCGTGGACCCGGCCTCCGGTGAGCACACCCGCCGGGCCGCTGTCGCGATGAAGATCGTCAAGGTCAAGGACGGTGTGGACCTGGTCCTCACCCCGGACGCGAAGTTCCTGGCCAACCCGGCGACGAAGTACCCGGTGACGGTCGACCCTTCGGCTTCGTCGCTGTCGAACGTGTTCGACACCTATGTCCAGCAGGGTGAGACGGTCGACTGGTCGAATGATGTCGAGCTCGACCTCGGCAACCCGGGTACGAAGAACGACGCCGACGGTACCCCGCGCACGGCCCATTCCTTCATTTCCTGGAACACCACGCCGATCTCCGACGCGCTGGTGATGGACGCGAAGCTGTCGCTGTGGAACTTCCACTCCGGCAACTACACCGGCACCTCGTGCCCGAACCAGTCCTGGTCGGTGTGGTCCGCCGGCGCCGCGTCGACATCCTCGCGGTGGACGGCCGAGCCGGCCTGGATCGCGGAGAAGGCGACGTCCACGGAGACCCGGGGCAACGCCTCCTGCACCTCGCAGCCCGATGGCTGGATCAACGCCGACGTCACCACGATGGTGCAGGAGTGGGCGTCGGCCAAGGCCGCCAAGTCCCACATGGGCCTGCGCGCTCCCGATGAGGACAACACGGGTCAGTGGAAGCGGGTCAACTCCGCCAACGCCGCGTCCAACCCGCCGAAGCTGACGGTCACCTACAACTACCGGCCACGCACGGGCACCAAGCAGGAGGCGGGTCCGCCGTTCTTCTCCTACAGCGGCGCCTACGTGGTCAACACGCTCACCCCGACGCTGCGGGATACCTTCGTCGATCCCAACGGTGACAAGGTCAACGGCACCTTCCAGATCTTCGACTCGGCCACCAACGCCCAGGTCGGCAACGTCATCGTCTCTCCCTGGGTGAACTCCGGACAGGTCGCCTCCGTGACCGTTCCGGCCGGCGTGCTCGCGAACGGCAAGACGTACAAGTTCCGCACGTCGCCGTATGACGGCACGCACTACATCACCGGCTGGTCGGAGTGGAAGACCTTCACGGTCGACACCCTCCCGCCCGTCGCGCCCACCGGCATCACGTCGACGGACTACCCGTCCACGTCCTGGGTCAAGGGCGCCGGCCAGGCCGGCACCTTCACCGTCACCCCGACCGGCACCGACCACAACTGGCTCGGTCCCTGGACGGCGTGACCTGGACCAAGGTCGCCACCAGCGGCTCGACCGCGGCCAAGGCCATCAGCGTCACCCCGCCGAAGAACGGCACCCACACCCTTCAGGTGCGGCAGGTCGACAAGGCCGACAACAAGTCCGAACCGGTCGAGTACACCTTCCACGCCGGACCTGGTGGCTTTGTCCAGCCGAGCGACGGTGAGCGCACCGCCCGCCGTCTGCCCCTCGTGGCCGAGGCCGACGGCGGCAAGTTCAACGCGGTGTCCTTCTCCTGGCGCCGCTCCGAGGCCGACCCCTGGGTGCAGATTCCGGCCGGTCAGGTCACCTCGGGCGGCACCGCGCTGACCGCGTGGCCGGTGGCCATGACGGGCGGGAAGAACAGCCCGCTCGTGTGGAACGCCACCGACACCGTCAACCCGGACGGCACCGTGCAGATCAAGGCCGATTTCACCGGCCCGAACTCCGCGACCGGCAGCACCGAGCCGCTCTCCGTCGTCGTCGACCGCAACGCCTCTGGTGCCGCGAGCGAGTCAGCCGGTCCCGGTTCGGTGAACCTGCTCACGGGTGACTACACGCTCTCCGCGGGCGATGCCTCCGCCTTTGGGCTGTCCGTGTCCCGTACGGCCGCCTCCCGCACTCCGGACAAGGGGGCCACGCAGGAGGGCCAGGCGCCGATCTTCGGCAAGGAGTGGGTCTCCGGCACCGTCGCCGAAGCGACCGAGTCCGACTACTCCCACATCCGCCGGATCTCCGACACGGCGGTCGCCATCGTCGATTCCGAGGGCGAGGAGACGCACTTCACCGCCAACGCGGCGAAGACCGGCTGGATCCCCGAGACCGGTGCCGAGGACCTGACGCTGACGGGTAGCGTCACGGGCTCGTTCACCCTGACCGACACCGAGGGCACGGTCACCCAGTTCACCAAGCCCGACGCTGCCGCCACCACCTGGCAGGTGTCCTCCACTCTGCTGGACGGGCTGTCCAACTCCACCACCACGGTCGTGTCCGAGACGGTGACCGTGGACGGCAAGAAGTTGGTCCGGCCCAAGCGTGTCATCGCCCCGACCTCGGCCGCGTCGGCCGCCACGTGCACGGCGACGCCCTCCACCAAGGGCTGCCGGGCACTGGAGTTCGTCTACGCCACCTCCACCACCGCCACCGAGGCCGTCTTCGCGGACTTCATCGGCCAGGTGAAGGAGATCCGTCTGTGGTCCACCGAGCCCGGCGCCGCCGCGGCCACGGCCAAGGCCGTGCAGACGTACGCCTACGACGCGTCCGGCCGCCTGCGCCAGACGTGGAACCCGCAGATCAGCCCGGCGCTGAAGACCGAATACGCCTACGACGCGGCGGGCAGGGTCACCGGCCTGACGCCGGCCGGGGAACTGCCCTGGACCTTCACCTACGGCAAAGCGGGAAATGCTGCCACGGCCGGTGACGGCATGCTCCTCAAGGTGTCCCGTTCCGGTCTGAAGCAGGGCGCCGCCGACGTCCAGGAAGGCACCGCCGCCACCTCGATCGTCTACGACGTGCCGCTGACCGGCACCACCGCCCCGTACAAGATGGGCGCGGCTGACGTGAGGACGTGGGGCCAGCTCGACGCTCCGACCGACGCGACCGCCGTCTTCCCCGCGGACTCCGTGCCCGCGTCCAACGCCGGCAGCGGCCTGACCGCCGCCTCCTACACACGCGCCAACGTCACCTACATGGGCGTCTCCGGACGTCCGGTCAACAGCGTCACCCCAGGCGGCCACATCTCCACCACGGAGTACGACCGCTTCGGCAACACCGTCCGCGAACTGAGCGCCGGCAACCGCGCGATCGCCCTGGGCATCAGCACCGCCGACAAGGCCGCCCAGGCCGAACTCGGCATCGCCCAGCGCACCAGCGCCGAGCGCGCCGACCTGCTCGCGACCAAGTCGGTCTACAACGACAACGGCACCCGCGAACTCGAAGAATTCGGCCCGCTGCGCCGGATCGACCTCACCGCCGACCTGAAGTCCGGCACCACCACCCTCGTCCCCACCGGCACCCCGGTGACCGCCCGTTCGTGGACGGTCAACGAGTACGACGCCGGCCGCCCCACCGACGGCACCGCCAAGGTCAAGGACCAGGTCACCAAGGTCACCACCGGCGCCCAGGTGCGTGAGCACCCGACCGTGCTCGGAGAGGCCCGGTCCACCCAGACGGTGTACGACTGGGTCAAGGGCCTGGCCACTCAGACGGTCAAGGACCCCGGTGGTGTCGCGATCACCGAGACCACCGGGTACGACGACCAGGGCCGCGTCACCAAGCAACTGCTGCCCGGTGCCACCGGCACCGACGCCGCGACCCGGGTGACCACCTACTGGTCCGCGACCGGCACCGGCGCCTGCGCCGGCCGCCCGGAGTGGGCCGACCAGGTCTGTTCCACCGGCCCGGCCGGCACGATCACCGGCGGCGGTTCGAACCCGGCCCAGCTGCCGACCACCACCACCGAGTACGACTGGTGGGGCAACCCGGCCAAGGTCACCGAGACCGCCAACTCCATTACCCGCACCACCACGACCACCTACGACAACGCCGGCCGGCCCACCAAGACCGCGCTCACCGGCGGAATAGGCCAGGCCGTCCCGGAATCCACGATTGAGTACGACCCGGCCACCGGCCAGGCCGTCAAGACGGTCTCCCCGACCGGCGGCACCATCACCAAGACGTTCGACAAGCTCGGCCGCCAGATGTCCTACACGGACGCCGACGGCGGTGTCACCACCACCGAGTACGACCTGCTCAACCGCCCGGTCAAGGCCACCGACAACGCGCCCTCGACCGTCACCTACACCTACGACCACGCAGCTGAGCCGCGCGGTTTGGCCACGAAGACCACCGACTCCGTCGCCGGCGCCTTCCAGGCCACGTACGACGAAGACGGCTCCGTGGCGAGCGAGAAGCTGCCCGGCGGCTACACCCTCACCACCACCGAGGACACCACCGGCGCCACGCTGGACCGCGCCTACAAGCGCGACAGCGACGGCACCCTCGTCTACGCGGACACCGTGACCGAGTCCATCCACGGCCAGGTCACCAGCCACGCCGGCTGGTCCGACCAGACCTACCGCTACGACACCACCGGCCGCCTCACCACCGTCGAAGACACCGCCGACACCATCTGCACCAACCGGACCTACACCTTCGACAACCGAGCCAACCGCAAGACCCGCACCACCACGGTCGGCACCCCCGGCCTCGACTGCACCACCACAGGCGGAACCACCACCAGCCACACCTACGACAGCGCCGACCGCCTCGTCGACACCGGCTACACCTACGACGCGTTCGGCCGCACCACCGCTCTGCCCGGCAGCACCCTTGGCTACTACGCCAACGACCTCGCCTACCAGCAGACCGCGAAAGGCCAGCGCCAGACCTGGCAGCTCGACGCCGCCCTGCGCTTCCGCTCCTGGAAGACCGAGACCGGCAGCGGCACCACCTGGACCCAGACCGGATCCAAGCTCAACCACTACGACAGCGACGGCGACAACCCTCGCTGGATCACCGAGGACACCGCCACCGGCACGCTGACCCGCAATGTCGAGTCCGCCAGCGGGGACCTCGCCGCCACTACCAGCAAGACCGGCGACACCACGCTCCAGCTGACCACCATCCACGGCGACGTGGCCCTCCAGCTGCCGCTGGACACGAGCAAGGCCCCGGTGGCACTGGACGCCGACGAGTACGGCAACCCCCGCACGGGCCAGCCGGTCACCCGCTACAACTGGCTCGGCGCAAAGCAACGCTCCGCCGAAACCCTCACCGGCCTCACCCTCATGGGCGCCCGCCTCTACAACCCGCAGACCGGACGCTTCCTGTCGCTCGACCCTGTCTACGGCGGCGGAGACAACCGCTACGGCTACCCAGCCGACCCCATCAACCAATTCGACCTTGATGGGAAGAACTGGTTCACGAAGGGGTGGAACCGAATCAGGAAGAACAAGGTCGTTCGCTGGGGCGGCTGGCGCACGGTCTGGAAGGTCGGCGCCATCGGCGTCGGCGTAGCCGCTGCACTTGGATGTGGTGTGTCCATCGTCTGCGGCATAGCGGCGGGGGCCGCCGTTGGAGCCATGGGCTACTGGGGAAGTTCGGGCCGGAAGACCTGGCGAGGTACGGTATCGGCGGCTGGCTGGGGAGCTGCTGGAGGCTTCTTCGGCCGCACATGGACCAATGCCATCAAGGTTGGGCGGTCTGGTAAGTTCGCTGGCTCCGCTTACCGACGGGTGAGAACTTACCGTGGCTGGCGTTCCTACAGGAACATGCGCTTGTGGCGGACCATGAACTAAGCCCTAGGAGGGGTGGGGCGTACCCCCCCCGCCCCTCCCCGCGTACATCCTCAGCACCCACTGGAGTCACCATGAACCGATGGACTTCATACGGCGCAATTGCCGTAGGCATTGCGCTCCTTGCCCTGTACCTCTCCGACGTCATCGCCATGGTCCCCTACTCAATCTTTGCCATTCTTGTGGGCACAGGTCTCATCGTCGAAGGTCTTCGAAGGCTGCTTCAACACCGAAGTCCGAGGGGCCCCCAGAACCCGTAACAGCCCACGTGTAGGGCCCCGTCGCAATATCGAAGGCGGAGTTCGCGGGCCGCTTCGAGGACGAGAGAATAGGGCGGCGTCTCAGTGCCTGGGGGCCGAATAATACGTCGTGCAGCCGCAACAGATACTGCGCAGCAGTCAACCGGAACTTCGCCTGGAGGCTGTGGTACGGATACGCCCAAGCCCTGAGTAGGTTCATGTGATTGCTGTTCGCGTTGTCCTGCCCGTGGTCGCGCTCGGGTTCTACGCGCTGATCGCACTGTGGCTCGCCGCCCGCGGCATCCACCTGATCGAGGCGGAGGCGCCGACGTTCACGTCCACTCCGGATCCCGAGGTGGGGCTGACGCGCGGTGACGTGGAGCGGCACGGCTATAGGCAGCTGGCGGTGGCCGCCGCTCCGCCGTTGCTCGCCGTCGCCGCGGTGATCGGGGCGGCGGCGCGGGCTCCTCGCTGGGGCCACTGGGCGGTCAGCGGTCCGGTCGTCCTGATCGGCGGCACCCTCCTCGCGGCCATCGTCGCGGTGTTCACCGGCTGACGGCACGACAACGAGGCGCCCGCCCTCTCCCAGGAGATGGCGGGCGCCTCGTTGTCGACGGGCGCCGGGGAGGCTGCTGTCGTCAGGGGCGCCGGGCAGGCGGAGTGTCAGTGGTTGCGCGGGAAGCCGAGGTCGACGCCCGTCGGGGCGTCGGCCGGGTCGGGCCAGCGGGTGGTGACGACCTTGCCGCGGGTGTAGAAGTGCACGCCGTCGGTGCCGTAGATGTGGTGGTCGCCGAAGAGCGAGTCCTTCCAGCCACCGAAGGAGTGGTAGCCCACCGGGACCGGGATCGGCACGTTGACGCCGACCATGCCCGCCTGGACCTCCATCTGGAAGCGGCGGGCGGCGCCGCCGTCGCGGGTGAAGACGGCGGTGCCGTTGCCGAACGGGGAGGCGTTGATGAGGGCCAGGCCCTCCTCGTACGTCTCGGCGCGCAGCACGCACAGGACCGGGCCGAAGATCTCGTCGCGGTAGGCGGCCGCGGTGGTCGGGACGTGGTCGAGCAGGGAGAGGCCGATCCAGTGGCCGTTCTCGTGGCCGGCCCCTTCGTAGGTGTACGCCGAACCGTCGAGGACGACCTCGCAGCCCTCGGCCGCCGCGCCGTGCACGTAGGAGGCGACCTTGTCGCGGTGGACGGCCGTGATGAGCGGGCCCATCTCGGAGGTCGGGTCGTTGCCGGGGCCGATCTTGATCTTCTCGGCGCGCTCGCGGATCTTCTGGACCAGCTCGTCGCCGACCGAGCCGACGGCGACGACGGCGGAGATCGCCATGCAGCGCTCGCCGGCCGAGCCGTAGGCCGCGGAGACGGCGGCGTCGGCGGCCGCGTCGAGGTCGGCGTCGGGCAGCACCAGCATGTGGTTCTTGGCGCCGCCGAGCGCCTGAACGCGCTTGCCGTTGGCGGAGGCCGTGGTGTGGATGTGGCGGGCGATCGGGGTCGAGCCGACGAAGGAGATCGCGGAGACGTCCGGGTGCTCCAGGAGGCGGTCGACGGCGACCTTGTCACCGTGGACGACGTTGAAGACGCCGTCCGGCAGGCCGGCCTCGGCCAGCAGCTCGGCGATCTTCAGGGACGGCGACGGGTCCTTCTCGCTCGGCTTGAGCACGAAGGTGTTGCCGCACGCGATGGCGACCGGGAACATCCACATCGGCACCATGGCCGGGAAGTTGAACGGGGTGATGCCCGCCACCACGCCCACCGGCTGGCGGATCGAGGCGACGTCCACCCGGCTGGAGACCTGGGTGGACAGCTCGCCCTTGAGCTGGGTGGTGATGCCACAGGCCAGGTCGACGATCTCCAGGCCGCGGGCGACCTCGCCGAGGGCGTCGGAGTGGACCTTGCCGTGCTCGGCGACGATCAGCTCGGCGATGGCGTCGCGGTTGGCGTCGAGCAGCGCGCGGAACTTGAACAGGATCGTGGTGCGCTGGGCCAGCGAGGAAGTGCCCCAGGTCTCGAAGGCGGCCTTGGCGGCGGCGACCGCCGTGTCGACCTCCTCGGTGGACGCGAGCGCCACCCGCGTGGTGACGGCGCCGGTGGCCGGGTCGGTGACCGGGCCCCAGTTGCCCGACGTGCCCTCGACGGTCTTGCCACCGATCCAGTGGTGGACGGTCTTCGTCATGACGAGTTACTCCTTCAGAGATGGCGGCGTCGGGCGGTGACGTGCCGTTCGTACTCCTCGCGGGCCTTGACCGCCGACGGACGGGTCGACGTCGCGGCCACGGGCACATCCCACCACGCCGGGGCGGGGGGCGCGCCCGACACACTGTCTGCCGTTTCGGTCTCGACGTAGACACATGTGGGAACCGTCGCCTCCCGCGCGTCCGCGAGGGCTTCCCGCAGGTCACGCATGGTGTGGGCGCGGAGCACGCGCATCCCGAGGGAGGCGGCGTTGGCGGCCAGGTCGACGGGCAGCGGCGGGCCGGTGAAGCCGCCGTCGGGGTCGCGGCGGCGGTAGTCGGTGCCGTACCGCTCGGCGCCGACCGCCTCCGACAGGCCGCCGATGGAGGCGTAGCCGTGGTTCTGGAGGATCACCACCTTGATCGGGAGTTCCTCCTGGACGGCGGTGACGAGTTCGGTGGGGTTCATCAGGTACGTGCCGTCGCCGACGAGTGCCCAGACGGGCCGGCCGGGCGCGGCGAGGGCGACGCCGATGGCGGCCGGGATCTCGTAGCCCATGCAGGAGTAGCCGTACTCGACGTGGTACTGGTCGCTGGAGCGGACCCGCCACAGCCGGTGCAGGTCGCCGGGGAGCGAACCGGCCGCGTTGATCAGGATGTCGTCGGCGGTGACCAGGGCGTCGAGGGCGCCGAGCACCTGGATCTGGGTGGGACGGGCGCGCGGGTCGGGCGCGGCGTAGGCGGCGTCGGTCCGCTCCTGCCAGTCCTGCTTGGAGAAGGTCCACTGCACGGCATGCTGCTGGTGGTCGCCGAGGGCCTCGGTGAGCGCGGTGAGTCCTTCGCGGGCGTCGGCGACGAGCGGCAGGGTGGCGGCCTGCTTGTGGGCGTCGACGCCGGTGATGTTGAGGTTGAGGAAGCGGGTGCCGGGGCGGAAGAGGGTGCCGGAGGCGGTGGTGAAGTCGGTGTAGCGGGTGCCGACGCCGATGACGAGGTCGCTGGTGCGGGCGAGCGCGTTGGCGGTGCCGGTGCCGGTGTGGCCGATGCCGCCGGCGTCGCAGCGGTGGTCCCACGGCAGGACGCCCTTGCCGGCCTGGGTGGTGGCGACGGGCAGGCAGACCCGCTCGGCGAGGGTGCGCAGGGCGTCCTCGGCGGCGCTGTGCTTCACTCCCCCGCCCGCGATGATCATCGGGCGCCGGGCCTTCCGTACCGCCTCGGCGGCGGCGTCGAGTTCGGCGGCGTCGGGCCGGGGCCGGCGGACGGTCCAGGTCCGTTCGGCGAAGAACTCCTCCGGCCAGTCGTAGGCCTCCGCCTGTACGTCCTGCGGCAGGGCGAGGGTGACGGCGCCGGTCTCGGCCGGGTCGGTGAGGACCCGCAGGGCGGCGAGCGCGGCCGGGATCAGGGCCTCGGGGCGGGTGACGCGGTCGAAGTACTTCGAGACGGGGCGCAGACAGTCGTTGACGGACACCTCGCCCGCGTAGGGGACTTCGAGCTGCTGGAGGACGGGGTCGGCGGGGCGGGTCGCGAAGGTGTCGCCGGGAAGGAGGAGGACGGGCAGCCGGTTGACGGTGGCGAGGGCCGCGCCGGTGACGAGGTTGGTGGCGCCGGGGCCGATGGAGGTGGTCACGGCGTGCGTCCGCAGGCGGTTCGACTGGCGGGCGTAGCCGACGGCCGCGTGCACCATGGCCTGCTCGTTGCGGCCCTGGTGGTACGGCATGAGGCCGGGGTACTCGACGAGCGCCTGGCCGATCCCGGCGACGTTGCCGTGCCCGAAGATGCCCCAGGTGCCGGTGATGAAGCGGCGCCGGACGCCGTCGCGCTCGGTGTACTGCGCGGCGAGGAAGCGCACCAGGGCCTGGGCGACGGTGGAACGCGTCACTGGTATCCCTCCGTGTGGTCGGGGTGGAAGCGGATCCGCCACTCCCGCTCGGGGCCCGGTCCGGCCATGACGTTCAGGTAGTAGAGGTCGTGCCCGGGCTGGGCGATGGACGGGCCGTGCCAGCCGTCGGGGACGAGGACGGCGTCCCCCGTGCGGACTTCGGCGAGGAGTTCGGCGCCGCCCGGGCGGGACGGGCTGACGCGCTGGTAGGCGTAGCCGTGCGGCGGCCCGGCCACCTCGTAGTAGTAGATCTCCTCCAGGACGGACTCCTCGCCGGGGCGGTGCTCGTCGTGCTTGTGCGGCGGGTAGGAGGACCAGTTGCCGCCGGGGGTGATCACCTCGACGGCGATCAGCCGGTCGCAGGGGAAGACGCCCGCCGCCGCGAAGTTGCGCACCTGGCGGGCGCGGTTGCCGCTGCCGCGTGTCTCGACGGGGACCTCCGGCGCGGGGCCGTAGCGGGCGGGGAGTCTGCGCTCGCACCTCGCTCCTGCCAAAGCGAAGCGGCCTCCCGCACCGGAGGCGATCTGGACACGGGAGTCCGCGGGCACGTAGGCGAAGTCCGAGACACCCTCGAACACGCTTGACCGGCCCGCGAGTTCGAAGTCTTCCCCGTCTGCGCGCACCGTACCTCTCCCGGACAGGGGAAGCACCACCCATTCACAGACACCTGTCTCGAACTCGTGCGTTCCGCCGGGCGGCAAGTCGAGTACGCGCAGCGCGCCGTACGTCCAGCCGGCCCGCGCGGGGTCGACGTCGACGGCGTACGGGCCGCGGGCGGCGCTGCCGGCCGGGAGGTGGAGGCGGTGCGGGGGCCGCGTGGTGTTCATGGTGGGGTGCCTACCCGTTGTCCCGGCGCGCTCACCGGGGGCGGCCCGGGTTCCGGGTGATCTCGGGGGCGGGGTCCGGGGCGCGCTCGGGGTCTCCCGGATCCGGGGGCTCGGGGATCGACCCGGTGCCGTCGGCCAGGGCGCGGGCGATCTCGGCGTCGTACGGCATGGCGGTGGAACAGGCGAGCCGGCCCGCGACGATCGCGCCGGCCGCGCCCGCGTACCGCAGTGTCCGTTCCAGGTCCCAGCCGGCCAGCAGACCGTGGACGAGCGCGCCGCCGAACGCGTCGCCCGCGCCGAGGCCGTTGACGACGTCAACCGGGAGCGGCGGGACCTCGGCGAAGGTGCCGTCGGCGGCGAGCGCGAGGACACCCTTGGGGCCCTGTTTGACGACGGCGAGGCGCACGCCCGTGGCGAGCAGGGCACGGGCGGCGGCGTGCGGTTCGTGCTCGCCGGTGGCGACGGCGCACTCCTCCGCGTTGCCGACGGCGACCGTGGCGTACCGCAGCGCCTCCCGGTAGAGCGGGCGGGCCTGGTCGGCGGGGGTGTCGCCGTCCCAGAGGGCGGGGCGCCAGTCCAGGTCGAAGACGGTGAACGCGTCCTCGCCGGCGGCCGGGGCCCGCTCGGCCCGGGACCGCAGCGCGGTCAGGGTGGCCGTCCTGCTCGGTTCGGCGCTCAGTCCGGTGCCGGTCATCCAGAAGGCGCGGGCGGCGCCGAGGGCGGGCAGGTCGAGTTCGTGCGGGCGGATCTCCAGGTCGGGGGCCTTGGGGCGGCGGTAGAAGTGGATCGGGAAGTGGTCGGGCGGGAAGATCTCGCAGAAGGTGAGCGGCGTGGACTGCTCCGGGACCTCGGTCACCCAGCGCGGGTCCACTCCGAATCCGCACAGTTCGCGTCGGAGATACGTGCCGAACGGGTCGGCTCCGGTCCGGCTCACGAGCGCGGTGGTCCGGCCGAGCCGCGCCGCGGCGACGGCGACGTTGGCCGGGGAGCCGCCGAGGAACCGGCCGAAGGTCTCGACCCGGTCCAGGGTCACTCCGCCGCGCAGCGGATAGAGGTCGACGCCGAGCCGGCCCATCGTGATCAGGTCGTACGGCCCGTCGATCGGTCCGTCCGCCGGTCCGTCCGTCGGCCTGTCGCGCGGTACGGTCTCCGACTCGACCTCCGGCCCGGTCCCCGGCCCGGTCTCCGGTCGGTCATATGCCGGGCGCGGCCCGTCGTTCGGTGCGGCATATGACTGTTCGTACGGCTTCGACGCCATGCCCTGCCACCTCTCGCCACGGCCCCGCCTGCCCCACCGGGCCCACGCCTCCAGATCTATCCACGGCCCGGGGCCGTGTCAACGCCATCCCCTCGCTTCCGGACCCGCGCCGCCCACCTCGCCCGGTGGCCCCGCGATGCTTGACGACTCTCCGGAAACGCCGTCAAGGTGGCGTTCATGACGAACCCGACGAACCCGACGCCGCCGTCCCGCATCCGGGTCGGTTCCGCCCCGGACTCCTGGGGTGTCTGGTTCCCGGACGATCCGCGGCAGGTGCCGTGGCAGCGGTTCCTCGACGAGGTGGCGGGCGCCGGCTACCGGTGGATCGAGCTCGGCCCGTACGGCTATCTGCCCACCGACCCGGCCGTGCTCGCCGAGGAGACGGCCCACCGGGGGCTGCGGGTGTCGGCGGCGACCGTGTTCACCGGGCTGCACCACGGCCCGGACGTGTGGGACCGCACCTGGGTCCACGTGGCCGAGAACGCCGCGCTCGCCCAGGCGATGGGCGCGGAACACCTGGTCGTGATCCCCTCCTTCTGGCGCGACGACAAGACCGGCGCGGTCCTGGAGGACCGCACCCTCACGGCCGCGCAGTGGCGGCAGCTGACCGGCCTGACCGAGCGGCTCGGCCGCGAGGTCCGGGAGCGGTACGGCCTGCGGATCGTCGTCCACCCGCACGCCGACACCCATCTCGACAGCGAGGAGAACGTGACCCGGTTCCTCGACGCGACCGACTCCCGCGACGTGTCGCTGTGCCTGGACACCGGGCACTACGCCTACTGCGGCGGCGACAGCGTGAAGCTGATCGAGACGTACGGCGAGCGGATCGGCTACCTCCACCTCAAGCAGGTCGATCCGGAGGTGCTGGCCGAGGTCGTCGCCGACGAGGTGCCGTTCGGTCCGGCGGTGGCGCGGGGCGTGATGTGCGAGCCGCCGGCCGGGGTGCCGGCGCTGGAACCTGTGCTGGCCGCGGCGCGGGCCTTGGACGTGGACCTGTTCGCCATCGTCGAGCAGGACATGTACCCGTGCGAGCCGGACCGGCCGTACCCGATCGCCGAACGGACCCGCCGCTTCCTCCGCTCCTGCGGGGTCTGACGCCCGCGGCCCCCACACGGCCGCCGCGGATTCGGTCAGGCGAGTGAGATCCGTACCGCCTTCGTCACGCATGTCTCCTTTTCGCAGTGTTTCTGTCACAACCGGCCGACAGCCGCAAGCCTCCCGCCGGATGCATCCGTTCCCCGGGCACAGGCTCGGTGATCGCAAGTGATCACCAGTGACTTCCGGCGGCTTCCCCCGACGGCCTCCCCCGCCGCCGCGCCGCCGGGCAGCACGCAGGAGAGGTGCCACGCATGACGGACAGAAGGCTCTGGTCGTACAAGGACATCGCCGCGCACATCAGGGTGCAGCCGGACACCGTCCGCTCGTACCGGAAACACGGCCTGCTGCCGACGCCCGACCACGTCGAGTCGGGCAAGCCCTACTGGTACGCGGACACGATCCGCTGCTGGGTCGCGAACCGTCCCGGCAACCGCGGCCGCCGGGTGGACGGCTGACCGCCTCCCCCGCCCGCTCCCCCCCGGGACAGGCCCGGAGCCCCGTACCGCCCACCTCGCGGTGCGGGGCTCCGCCCGTCCGCCGTACACCCGCGGCACCGGGCGCCGTCCACCCGGTGCGACAGGCCCGCCACCGGATTCCATACCCCCTAGGGGTACAGTGGGTGGTAAGTACGGCGTGCGGCCCCGCACACCGCGGGACCACGCACCACAGCGCACCGCCTCGAAGAGGAGAAGCCCATGACCGCCGAGACCCGGACCGAACTTCCGCAGGCCACCGCCTCCTGCTGCTCTCCCACCGGCGCGTGTCACGACGGCGGCGCGAAGGCGGCGGACACGGCGGACGGCATCACCACCGTCTACCAGGTCAAGGGCATGACCTGCGGCCACTGCGAGGGGGCCGTCAACAGCGAGATCTCCGAGATCGAGGGCGTCGCCTCGGTCGCCTCGGTCTCCGCCACCGGCCTGGTCACCGTGGTCTCCGCCGCCCCGCTCGACGAGGAGGCCGTCCGCGCCGCCGTCGACGAGGCCGGCTACGAGCTGGTGGGCCTCGCCTGAATCCGAGGCGTAGAGCACAGACGTCACACAGGCAGTACCTGGTCGGACCCGTCCGGCCCCGAGGCGGTCCCCGCCTCGCCTTCGCAGGGTCGTACGGTGACTACGTACGGCCCTGCTCCTGTTTGGAACCGCCATGACCTCCACGATCACCGAGCTGACGATCGGCGGGATGACCTGCGCGTCCTGCGCGGCCCGCGTCGAGAAGAAGCTCAACCGGATGGAGGGGGTGACCGCGAGTGTCAACTACGCCACCGAGAAGGCCCGCGTCGAGCACCCCGAGGACCTCCCGGTCACCGATCTGATCGCCACCGTCGTCAAGACGGGCTACACCGCCGCGGAACCCCCGCCCCCGGAACCCGAACCGGAACCGGACGCGGAGCCGGCGGAAGCGGCGGACCCCGGCCGGGACCCCGGCCGGGACCCCGACCGCGACCCCGAGGTCGACGCCCTGCGGCAGCGGCTCACCGTCTGCGCCGTCCTCGCCCTGCCGGTCGTCCTCCTCGCGATGGTCCCCGCGCTCCAGTTCGACCACTGGCAGTGGCTGAGCCTCACGCTCGCCGCGCCCGTCGTCGTCTGGGGCGGGCTGCCCTTCCACCGCGCCGCCTGGACCAATCTGCGGCACGGCGCCGCCACCATGGACACCCTCGTCTCGGTCGGCACCCTCGCCGCCTTCGGCTGGTCCCTGTGGGCGCTGTTCCTCGGCGACGCCGGCATGCCCGGCATGCGGCACGGCTTCGACCTCACCGCCTCCCGCGAGCACGCCTCCTCCACCATCTATCTGGAGGTCGCCGCCGGAGTCGTCACCTTCATCCTGCTCGGCCGCTATCTGGAGGCCCGCGCCAAGCGCCGGGCCGGCGCCGCCCTGCACGCCCTGATGCGGCTCGGCGCCAAGGACGTGGCGGTGCTGCGCGGGGGTACGGAGGTACGGATCCCGGTCGGCGCGCTGCGGGTCGGCGACCGTTTCGTGGTCCGGCCCGGCGAGAAGATCGCCACCGACGGCACCGTCACGGAGGGCGCGTCCGCCGTGGACGCGTCCATGCTCACCGGCGAGTCCGTCCCGGTCGACGTGCTGCCCGGCGACAGTGTCACCGGCGGCTGCGTCAACACCTCGGGCCGCCTCGTCGTCGAGGCCACCCGGGTCGGCGCCGACACCCAGCTCGCCCGCATGGCCAAGCTCGTTGAGGACGCCCAGAACGGCAAGGCGGAGGTGCAGCGGCTCGCCGACCGGATCTCCGCCGTGTTCGTCCCCGTCGTCATCCTCATCGCGCTGGGCACCCTGGTCGCCTGGCTCCTGCTGACCGGCGAGACCACGGCCGCCTTCACGGCCGCCGTCGCCGTCCTGATCATCGCCTGCCCCTGCGCCCTCGGCCTGGCCACCCCGACCGCCCTCATGGTCGGCACCGGCCGCGGCGCCCAGCTCGGCATCCTCATCAAGGGCCCGGAGGTCCTGGAGTCCACCCGCAAGGTCGACACCGTCGTCCTGGACAAGACCGGCACGGTCACCACCGGCCGGATGGAGCTGACCGGGACACACGTGTACGGGGGCGCGTACGGCTCCGGCGGTACGGACGAGGCGGAGCTGCTGCGCCTCGCGGGCGCCCTGGAGCACTCCTCCGAGCACCCGGTCGCCCAGGCCGTCGCGGCCGGCGCCGCCGCGGTGGTGGGCGAGCTGCCCGTACCGAAGACCTTCGAGAACGTGCCGGGCCTCGGGGTGCGCGGCTCCGTCGAGGGACATCTGGTCCTGGTCGGGCGCGCCGCGCTGCTCACGGCCGAGGGGATCGAGGTGCCGGGGCAGGCCGCCCCGGGCGTGGTGCACGTCGCCTGGGACGGGCGGGCGCGCGGCACGCTGACGGTCGCCGACGCGGTCAAGGAGACCAGCGCGGAGGCGGTCGAGCGGCTGCGCGGGCTCGGGCTGCGGCCGGTGCTGCTGACCGGGGACGCGCGGAGCGTGGCCGAGCGGGTGGCGGCGGAGGTCGGCATCGACGAGGTGATCGCCGAGGTGCTGCCGCAGGACAAGGTGGACGTGGTCCGGCGGCTCCAGGCCGAGGGCCGGGTGGTCGCGATGGTCGGCGACGGCGTGAACGACGCCGCCGCGCTGGCCACGGCCGATCTGGGCCTGGCGATGGGCACCGGGACGGACGCCGCGATCGAGGCGAGCGATCTGACCCTGGTCCGCGGGGACCTGCGGGTCGCGGCGGACGCGATCCGGCTGTCGCGACGCACGCTCGCGACGATCAAGGGGAATCTGGGCTGGGCCTTCGGCTACAACGTCGCGGCGCTGCCGCTGGCCGCGGCCGGGCTGCTCAACCCGATGATCGCGGGCCTCGCGATGGCCTTCTCGTCGGTGTTCGTGGTGACCAACAGCCTGCGGCTGCGGCGTTTCTCGTGAGCCTGCGGGGGCCGCGCGAGGGCCGCACCGGGGCCGGATCGGGGCCGTACGAGTTCGGCGGCGAACCGCCGCCGAACTTGACCCGCCCGTGACGCCACGGGACCTTCCCAAAGAGATCTAGATCACAGATATTGGGGGGTAACCATCTGGGCCGTTCGTGAGTCTAAGTGGGCGATGCCAAGAACGTCTTGGGGGACGTTCATGGGATGTCTTGGGGGACGTCCCAGGCAAGCGCGGCCGGGGCACGTGCATCGGGGAGCTTTGAGCGGCCCTCCCGTACGTACCCCGGCAGACCGCGCCGACCGGCGCCCGGCCCGGATCCCGTGGGGGGAATCCGCACCGGGGATATGGGAAGCGCCCCGTTCGTCGACCCGTGGGGGGATCGGCGGCGGGGCGCTTCCGCTTACGCGGCTCAGGCGACCGGGACAGCCCGGCGGCCTACGCGTCCGAGACAGCGTGAAGCCGGACCCGGGCGGTACGCACGGTGTCCGGCTTCGAAGCCTTGACAGAGCGGGACCGGCCGCGGCACGGCGGGCCGGGGTCCGTCAGACCTGGCTTCAGCGGGCCTCGACCGGGACGAAGTCGCGCTCGACGACGCCGGTGTAGATCTGGCGCGGGCGGCCGATGCGGGAACCCGGCTCCTTGATCATCTCGTGCCACTGGGCGATCCAGCCCGGGAGGCGGCCGAGGGCGAAGAGGACCGTGAACATCTCGGTCGGGAAGCCCATGGCGCGGTAGATCAGACCCGTGTAGAAGTCCACGTTCGGGTAGAGGTTGCGCGAGACGAAGTACTCGTCGGAGAGCGCGTGCTCCTCCAGCTTGAGCGCGATGTCCAGCAGCTCGTCGGACTTGCCGAGGGCCTTGAGGACGTCGTGCGCCGCGGCCTTGATGATCTTGGCGCGCGGGTCGAAGGACTTGTACACCCGGTGGCCGAAGCCCATCAGGCGGACGCCGTCCTCCTTGTTCTTCACCTTGGTGATGAAGGTGTCGACATCGCCGCCGTTGGCCTTGATGCCTTCGAGCATCTCCAGCACGGACTGGTTGGCGCCACCGTGCAGCGGGCCCCACAGGGCCGAGATGCCGGCGGAGACCGAGGCGAACATGTTCGCCTGCGAGGAGCCGACCAGACGCACGGTGGAGGTCGAGCAGTTCTGCTCGTGGTCCGCGTGCAGGATGAACAGCTTGTTGAGCGCGGAGACGACGACCGGGTCGAGGTCGTACTCCTGGGCCGGGACCGAGAAGGTCATGCGCAGGAAGTTCTCGACGTAGCCGAGGTCGTTACGCGGGTAGACGAACGGGTGACCGATCGACTTCTTGTACGCGTAGGCCGCGATCGTCGGCAGCTTGGCGAGCAGCCGGATCGTGGAGAGGTGACGCTGCTGCTCGTCGAACGGGTTGTGGCTGTCCTGGTAGAAGGTGGACAGCGCGGAGACCACGGAGGACAGCATGGCCATCGGGTGGGCGTCACGCGGGAAGCCGCGGAAGAAGTTCTTGACGTCCTCGTGGACCAGCGTGTGCTGGGTGATCTCGTTCTGGAAGACGGTGAGCTCGTCCTTCGTGGGCAGCTCGCCGTTGATCAGGAGGTAGGCCACCTCCAGGAAGGTCGACTGCTCGGCGAGCTGCTCGATCGGGTAGCCGCGGTACCGCAGGATGCCCTTCTCGCCGTCCAGGTAGGTGATGGCGGATTTGTAGGCGGCGGTGTTGCCGTATCCGCTGTCGAGAGTGACCAGACCGGTCTGGGCTCGGAGCTTCCCGATGTCGAAGCCCTTGTCGCCGACGGTGCTCTCGACCACCGGGTAGGTGTATTCACCGTCCGCGTACCGCAGTACTACAGAGTTGTCGCTCACGTCATCCCTCACCGACGTAGTGCCTCTTCTTCGAGGTGCCCTGACTGTCTCTACCATCCCCCATTTGGCTCAGGAGAGTGCACTCGGGGTCGACCATTGGGCCAATTGGCGGCACTCAGTGCCGCCAACCTGCTTATCCTGCCCCCTTCGCCCCGGTTCCGAAAGCCCCTCGTGATCTTTCACACGACAGCACCCCCTGTGAGCCGGTACGCGAGTGCGGTAAAGCGCCGTCCGGCCGAGACCGTGCGCACCGCCTGGGCGATCGCGCGCCGGGAGCCGACCAGCACCACGAGCTTCCGGGCACGGGTGACGGCCGTGTAGAGCAGGTTGCGCTGGAGCATCATCCAGGCACTGGTGGTGACCGGGATCACCACGGCCGGGTACTCGCTGCCCTGTGAGCGGTGGATGGTCACAGCGTAGGCATGGGCCAGCTCGTCCAGCTCGTCGAAGTCGTACGGCACCTCCTCGTCCTCGTCCGTGCGGACGACGAGCCGCTGCTCGACCGGGTCGAGGGCGGTCACGACGCCGACCGTGCCGTTGAAGACGCCGTTGGCCCCCTTCTCGTAGTTGTTGCGGATCTGGGTGACCTTGTCGCCGACCCGGAAGACCCGGCCGCCGAACCGCTTCTCGGGCAGATCGGGGCGGGCCGGGGTGATCGCCTGCTGGAGCAGTCCGTTGAGCGAGCCGGCCCCGGCGGGGCCCCGGTGCATGGGGGCGAGGACCTGCACGTCGCGGCGCGGGTCGAGGCCGAACTTCGCCGGGATCCGGCGGGCCGCGACCTCCACGGCGACCCGGGCCGCGTCCTCCGTCTCCTCCTCGGCGAACAGGAAGAAGTCCGGCAGGCCGGTCGTGACGGGCGGGACGCCCGCGTTGATCCGGTGCGCGTTGGTGACCACCCCGGACTGCTGGGCCTGCCGGAAGATCCGGGTGAGCCGGACCGCCGGGACCGGGCCGCCGGGGGCGAGCAGGTCCCCCAGGACCTCGCCGGCGCCGACCGACGGCAGCTGGTCCACGTCGCCCACGAGCAGCAGGTGGGCACCCGGTGCCACCGCCTTCACGAGCTTGTTCGCGAGCAGCAGGTCGAGCATGGACGCCTCGTCGACGACCACCAGGTCGGCGTCGAGCGGCCGGTCCCGGCCGTACGCCGCGTCCCCGCCCGGCTTCAGCTCCAGGAGCCGGTGCACGGTCGACGCCTCGGCGCCGGTCAGCTCCGCGAGACGCTTGGCGGCCCGGCCGGTGGGCGCGGCGAGCACGACCTTGGCCCGCTTGGCCCGGGCCAGCTCCACGATCGAGCGGACCGTGAACGACTTGCCGCAGCCGGGGCCGCCGGTGAGCACCGCGACCTTTTGGGTCAGCGCCAGCCGTACCGCCTCCTCCTGCTCCGGCGCGAGCGACGCCCCGGTCCGCCGCGCCAGCCAGGCCAGCGCCTTGTCCCAGTCCACGTCCCGGAACCCGGGCATCCGGTCCTCCTCCGCGCGGAGGAGCCGGCGGACCTGTCCGGCGAGGGACAGCTCGGCCCGGTGGAACGGGATCAGGTACACCGCCATCACCGGCAGCCCCTCGGGACCGGGCACCTTCTCCCGTACGACCCCTTCGGGGTCCTCCGCCAGCCGGCCCAGGCACTCGATGACCAGGCCCGTGTCCACCTGGAGCAGCTTCACCGCGTCCGCGATCAGCCGCTCCTCCGGCAGGAAGCAGTGCCCCTGGTCGGCGGACTGCGACAGCGCGTACTGGAGCCCGGCGCACACCCGGTCGGGACTGTCGTGCGGGATGCCGACGGCCTGGGCGATCCGGTCGGCGGTGAGGAAGCCGATGCCCCAGACGTCGGCGGCGAGCCGGTAGGGCTGGTTCTTGACGACGGAGATCGAGGCGTCCCCGTACTTCTTGTAGATGCGGACGGCGATGGAGGTGGAGACGCCGACGCCCTGCAGGAAGACCATCACCTCCTTGATCGCCTTCTGCTCCTCCCAGGCCGCGCCGATCAGCTTCGTGCGCTTGGGGCCGAGCCCGGGCACCTCGACGAGCCGCTTCGGCTCGGTCTCGATGACGTCGAGGGTGTCCGTGCCGAAGTGGTCGACGATGCGCTCGGCGATCCGGGGGCCGATGCCCTTGATGAGGCCGGAGCCGAGGTAGCGGCGGATGCCCTGGATGGTGGCGGGCAGGACGGTGGTGAAGTTCTCGCAGGTGAACTGCCGGCCGTACTGCGGATGCGAGCCCCAGCGGCCCTCCAGGCGCAGCGACTCCCCCGGCTGGGCGCCGAGCAGCGACCCGACGACCGTCAGCAGGTCGCCGGAGCCGCGGCCGGTGTCCACGCGGGCGACGGTGTAGCCGGTCTCCTCGTTGGCGTAGGTGATCCGCTCCAGGACCCCGGTGATCACTGTCAGGCTGGGCGTCGTCGGGTGGGACATGCACTGACGGTAGCGAAGCCCTCGGACAGCGCGCGGGGCCTGTGGACAACTCGGGGTCAGTGGGGGGATGTCCAGGGCGGGACCCAGGTGCCGGTGGTCGCGGGGCCCGGGGCCGCGGTCTCCAGATGGGCGCGGAGGGCGGTCAGGGCCGGGTGCGGGTTGTCGCGGTGCCACAGCAGCGAGTGCGGGTAGACGGGCGTGGGGTCGGTCACCGGGATCCGGCGCAGGTCGTGGCCGGTGGGCCAGACGAGACGGGTCTGCTCGCTCATGAAGGTGGCCAGGGCCGGGGTGTCGGCGATGGTGTCGAGGAGCGCGTCGGAGCCGAAGTTGGGGCCGGTCGACTCGATGGTGAGGCCGTACGCGGCGACGAGGTCGGCGTAGTAGGCGGCCCACTCGGTCCCGGGGACGACGCCGGGCATCCAGATCCGGTGCCCGGCCAGCTCGGCGAGCGGCACCGAGCGGACGTGCGCGAGGGCGTGGGCGGGGCCGGTGAGGAGCTGGAGGGGCTCGTCGAGGACGCGGACGGACACGATGTCGGCGGGGAGCGGCCGGCCGGGCTCGCCGACGGCCCGGAAGGTCGCGTCGAGGGTGCCGGAGCGGAGGGCGGCGATTGCCTCGTCGATGTCGAACAGTTTCAGGACGTCGAGCTCGATGTCGGGGTGCCGCCGGTGGAAGTCGCGCATGAGGCCCGAGGCGGCGCCGCGCAGATTGATCACGTCGACGCGCAGGGGACGGCGGCCGACGCGGACGGACGCGACCGCGCGGTCGGCGACCCGCAGCAGTTCGCGCGCGTGGGGCAGGAAAGCCCGCCCGTCGATGGTCAGCTCGGCGCCGCGCGGCGTACGGGTGAACAGCCGTACGCCGAGTCCGCGCTCCAGCGCGGCGACGCGCTTGGAGACGGCCTGCTGGCTGACCGCCAGCTCGGCGGCGGCTTCCTGGAAGCGCCCCGTGTCGGCGGCGGCGACGAAGGTCCGGACGGTGTCGAGATCCATGCGGACACTGTAGGGGCACAACTGTTGGTTGTAGCCCGGGCGCCTTTTGGTTGTTTGATCCCTGGTGGTGCCGCTCGCTTGGATGGCTCCGATCGCGGATCGGTTGTACGGGTGAGCGGCGAGAGGGGTCGTGCGTGAGCGGCGGGCAAGGGCGGGGGCCGGCGCGGGGGCGGGGACCGGGACCGGGACCGGGACCGGGGCCAGGGCTGGGGCGGGGGCCAGGGCTGGGGCTGGGGCGGCGGTTCGGGTGGCTCTGGGCGGCGTACGGGACCAGCGCGCTCGGTACGTGGCTCGCGTTCGGCGCGCTGCCGCTGATCGCCATCCAGGTGCTGGACGCCGGTCCGGCCCGGGTCGCCGCGCTGTCCTCCGTGGGGGCGGCGGTGGGCGCGGTGGTGGCGGTGCCGCTCGGCCCGTGGGTGGAGTTCCGGCGCAAGCGGCCGGTGCTGATCGGCCTGGACCTGGCGCGGTGCGCGGCGCTGCTGACGATCCCGGTCGCGTACGCGCTCGGGGTGCTCACCTTCGTCCAGCTGCTGCTGGTGTCCGTCGTCGTCGCGGCGGCCGACATCGGCTTCCGGGCCGCCTCCGGCGCGTATCTGAAGACCCTCCTTCCGGCCGGGGACCTGCTCGTCGCCAACGCCCGGTTCGAGTCCACGGCCTGGACGACCACGATCGTCGGGCCGCCGCTGGGCGGTGTGGCGATCGGGCTGCTCGGGCCGGTGGCGACGGTGGTCGCCGACGCGGTCAGCTATCTGCTCTCGGCGCTCGGCATCCGCGCGATCGGGAACGGGGACGGGAGCGGGGAGGCCCGGCCGGTGAGACGTGCCGAAGACGCACGGATGCGGGCGGGGGACCTGCTCGACGGGTGGCGGTACATCCTCGCCGACCCGACCCTGCGGCCGCTGTTCCTCCACACCGCCGTCTTCAACGGTCTGGTGATGGCCACGGAACCCCTGCTGGCCGTCCTGATGCTGGGCCGGCTCGGCTTCACCCCGTGGCAGTACGGACTCGCCTTCGCCGTGCCCGCGATCGGCGGGCTCGTCGGGGCGCGGCTCGCCCGGCCGCTGGCCGCCCGGTTCGGGCAGCACCGGGTCCTGGCCGGGTCCGGGGCGCTGCGCGCGCTCTGGCCGCTCGGCCTCGTCTTCCTGGGGCCGGGGACCGGAGGGCTGCTTCTGGTGATGGGCGTCGAACTGGGGCTGATCTTCTGCTGCGCGGTCTTCAACCCCCTCTCCGCCACCTGCCGGCTTGAACGCACCCCGGCCGACCGGGTGGCCCGCACGCTGACCGCCTGGTCGGTGACGACCAAGGCGACGATCGCGCTCCTGACGGCGGTGTGGGGCGTGCTGGGCACGCTGCTCGGCCCCCGGACCGCACTCGGGGTGGCCGGCCTGCTCGTCCTGGCGACCCCGCTGCTGCTCCCGCGCCGGGCGGCGGCCCTCCCCGTCGAGCCGGGCACCGAACCGGGCGCGGAGCCGGGCACCGAACCGAGCGCGGAGCCGGGTGCCGCGCACGACCCGGCGCCGGGCCGCACCTGAGGGAAGGGGCGGC